>DATBUF010000054.1:0-1839 GCA_036516435.1 Pontibacter sp. | reverse complement strand
TGCATCTCTACCACATCCTCCCAGCCATCCGGTGTAAGGCACCAGTCTTTACGAACGCCTACCTGCTTAAATCCCGACTTGGTAAAAAGGTGGATGCTTGCCAGGTTAGTTGCTGTAATAGAACAGTATACCTGGTGCAGGCGCAGCGTATCGCGGCAATAGTTCAGCAGCAGTTCAAGCGCATCGGAGGCGTGGCCGTTTCCGCGGTATTCAGCTGTAATTACAATGCCTATGCCTGCCCGGCGGTGTAAGGGGTCAAAATCGTACAAATCAATGGCGCCAACAGGCTGGGCCTCGCAGTGGCAGATGATGAGCCGGAGCTGTTTTACGGTATAGATGTCGAGGGCTGCACTCTCCAGGTACTGCTCCAGCACAAACCTGGAGTATGGCGTAAGGGTATTGCCCACATGCCACACCGAGGTATCGTTCTCCAAGGCATACAGGAAATCCAGATCGGTTGGCTCCAGGGCCCGCAGGTAGGTTTGGTCCGTTTTCAGAAACACGCGCGTAGAGGTTGTTCTATAGTACAAGCTACACAAAAAAGAAAAGACTCCCAACAATTTATAGTTGCTGAGAGTCTTGCCTTATAATTAGAACTATAGTTTTATAGTTTACTTTTTGCTGGCGCGAAAGATATACCGATAGTTTGAGCGCAACAGTAACTGGTGGTAAACAATGGTGCCAGTTTGTAAATGGCTTTCTGCGCTGGAAGAAAAATTTACGTTAGCAGATCTTTACTTTAAGAATGTCGCTCTTAAACTATAATCCGAAGTATAAACTATAGTTTTATAGTTTCGGCCATCGCTCGCGGTCAAAGTAAAGCCAGTTACAAACTGGCCCCATGTACTGCCACAAGTTGCGCTGACACTAAACTTGCGGCACATACAACTATAGTTTAAGCCGTAACGGAACCAGAAAACACCTGCCGGGCCGGGCCAATGAGGTAAATATGTTTAAAGCTGCCATCGCTGGTATGCTCAAAAGCTACTTCCAGCTCGCCACCCAGCACCTTTACTTTTACGGGGCTCTGCATACCTTCCATGCCTGCCACTAAGGCTGCTGCAGTTACACCAGTTCCGCATGAGAGGGTTTCGTCTTCCACACCACGTTCGTAGGTGCGCACAAAAATCTCATTCTCCCCTGTCTTTTGTACAAAGTTTACGTTCGTGCCTGCTGCTGCAAAACGGTCATTATAACGAATGGCGCGGCCTTCCTCAAACACATCTATCGTTTGCACATCCTCTACAAAACGGATATAGTGTGGCGAGCCGGTGTTCAGGTAATAATCCGTACCTATTCTTTCCACGCCTCTCACATCGTTCATCTTCAGCTGAATGAGGTCGCGTTCTACGCTGGCCTGGTGCTCACCGTCGGCAGCTAAAAAGCAGGCTACGTCTTCTATCACGCCCAGCTGGCGGGCAAAGCGAACCGTGCAGCGTGCGCCGTTTCCGCACATGGAGCCTACACGACCGTCGGCGTTATAGTACACCATCTCGAAATCGTAGTCCGGGTGGTCCTGCAACAGAATGAGGCCATCAGCACCAACGCCGGTGCGGCGGTCGCAGAGGTGCTTTACCAACGCTTCGTCCTGAGCCGGGAAGGTCATTTTCCGGTTGTCGATCATCACAAAATCGTTGCCGGTACCCTGGTATTTAAAAAAGTTGATTGCCATGTATCTGAAACAATAAAAACAGCTGGTTCGTGCCCTATTAAGGTGTGGCAGATAATGCGTAATTTTACCACCTTAGTAGGCATTGCGCCTGAAACAAACGACAAAGATATGTATTCCTTTCTTACAACAGAAAACTGGGCCGATTACGAATTAGTGGATAGTGGCAA
>DATBUF010000053.1:0-3935 GCA_036516435.1 Pontibacter sp. | reverse complement strand
TCCAGTTCCTGCATCGAAATACCTTCTTCGCGGGCAATGTTCAGCACCAGTGGCGAGTAGAAACGGCCTGAAGCAGGCTGGTCCAGTTTAGCGGCAGATGCGCCGGCAGTAGCGGCAACAGGCTGTGCATTTACCTGTGGTGCTGCAGCAGGAGCCTCGGCAGCGGCCGGAGCAGCTGGGGCAGCGGTATCTTCACCGTCTGTAGAAATGATGGCAATAGGAGCACCAACGGCTACCACATCGCCTTCTTTTACCAGTATTTCTTTCAGTATACCACCCTGAATAGCAGGTACTTCCGTATCCACTTTATCAGTAGCAACTTCCAGCACCGATTCGTCCTGCTCTATGGTATCACCCACATTTTTAAGCCATTTCAGAACGGTACCTTCCATGATACTCTCGCCCATTTTGGGCATAACCATTTCTACAAGTGCCATTTGTGTCGTTATTCGTTTAACGTTTTTCGTTTTTCGGGACTATAAAATGAAGGGCAAAAGCTGTGCGATTGAAAAAGTCTTTCCCCTTTGCTTAAAGGCCTTTCGCCTTAAAATTCAGAACAAAGTTAAGGATTTTACCCTATTCATCAACCGTTGCCGGTAAACTTTGCCGGATCAGGTTCAGGGCCACCAGCGCGGTATATTCTATGTTGAGCAGGCGCGTTTTATTATAGTTCAGTTGCTTGGCTATGGTTTTTCCTGCATCGGCATAAGCAATCCAGATCGTGCCAACCGGTTTTTCGTCGGTTCCGCCACCCGGGCCGGCAATGCCGCTGGTAGCTACGCCTATGCTGGCGTTAAGTTTCCGGCGCACGTTCTCGGCCATTTCCCGCACAGTAGCTTCGCTTACGGCGCCATGTTGTGCAAGTGTTTCAGGACCCACGCCTAATTGCTGTACTTTTACCTCGTTACTATAGGCAACTATACTGCCAGTAAAATAAGCCGAGCTGCCCGGTATGCTGGTAAACTTATGCGCCAGGTAGCCGCCCGTGCAGCTTTCGGCGGTGGCTATAGTTAGGCCTCGCTCTTTCAGCAGGTTGCCCACAGCTTCTTCCAGGCTCACTTCGCCGTAAGCAAAAATATACTTCGGGATGAGCTGCGAGAGTTTTCCTACCTCCGTTTGCAGTTCCTGCTCCAGGCTGGCGGCATCGTCTCCGCTGCCGGTCAGGCGCAGGCGTACCCCTGCCAGGTAAGGCAGGTAAGCCAGTTTTATGTGTGGCGGCAGCGCAAGTTCCCAGGTTTCCAACTTCTCGGCAAGCATAGATTCGGCAATGCCTGTAGTTTGAATTACCTTGTGGATGATCTCGGGTGTTTTAAAATGGGCTTTCAGTTGTAGCAGCACAATATCGGTCATCATCTGCTTCATCTCGAACGGCACACCCGGCATCGACACAAATACTTTCCCGCGCTGCTCAAACCACATACCCGGAGCCGTGCCCAGCACATTGCGTACAGGTGTGCAGCTTTCCGGTAAAAACGCCTGCTGCCGGTTCAGTTCGGTTACTTCAATTCCCCGCTTCGAGAAAATAGCCGCAATGTCTGCCAGAGATGGTTCGTGCAGTTTCAGGGAGGTGTGGAAATAAGCGGTCAGCACATCTTTTGTCAGGTCATCTTTGGTTGGCCCCAGCCCACCGGTAATCAGGATGATGTTTGCCCGGGTTTGTGCTTCATCCAGGGCAGCAACTATATGCTCTGCGCTATCCGAAACAGAGGTGATCTGCTTTACTTTTATACCTATTTTAGTGAGTTCCGTACCCATCCAGGCGGAGTTGGTATCCACGATCTGGCCGTATAAAATTTCGTCGCCGATGGTAATGATTTCTGCGTTTACCGCTTCCATAGTATTTTTGGTCTGATTTGTGCGTTGGCCCTGCAGGAGCCATGCATGGCATACGTTTAAAGTGCATGTGCTGTGCTTTGAACACGAACCTTAAACATGCCCGAAGTTAAAGATGTTATAACGATATGAAAAAATTACTTTACTCTTCTGTGGTGGCTGTAGCCTTAGGTGCCAGCGCCTGTACCGCCTCCCAGGTGCAACAAACCATTGATGGTGTGCTGGCCGGCACCACTACCGGAGCTCCTGTAACACAAAGCGAAGTTGCCTCCGGCCTGAAGCAGGCCCTGGAGATCGGTATAAAGAACGGAGCCGGGCAGGCATCGCAGACAGACGGCTACTATAAAAACTCCCTGATCCGCATTCCTTTTCCGCAGGATGTGCAGCGCGTAGAGACTACCTTGCGCAAAATAGGTCTGGGCAACGAGGTAGACCGCTTTGTGATGACGCTGAACCGGGGAGCTGAAGATGCTGCCAAAAGTGCCGTACCAATTTTTGTGAGCGCCATCAAGCAAATGACCATACAGGATGCCTGGGGCATTTTAAAAGGCGACCGCGATGCAGCTACCCAATACCTGAAGCGTACCACCTCAACCCAGCTGACCAATGCTTTTAAGCCGGTTATCCGCCAGTCGCTGGAGAAAACGAATGCTACAAAATATTATGCCGACATCGTGAACAGGTATAACCAGGTGCCGCTGGTGCAAAAAGTGAACCCGAACCTGGATGAATATGCCACACAAAAAGCAATAGACGGGCTGTTTTTGCTGGTATCCCAGGAAGAAGAAAAGATCCGTGAAAACCCGCTTGCCCGCACCACTGAACTGCTGCGCCGCGTTTTCACGAAAGAGAACCAGTCGTAACTACAAACTATAGTTTTTCTCCGGCCAGAAGCCCGCATTACCTGTTGGTAGTGCGGGCTTCTTTTTTAAAACATAAACCCCTTTAAATTAGTACAATACACAAAATTTAGAACAGCTACCACGCGCCAGACTATGGAAAACAAACAGATCAGCTATACGCCGCTTACCAAGGAGAAGGACTTAAATAAACTGATAGAGGAGATCGGTGATGCCCGCATTGTCATGCTGGGAGAAGCCTCGCATGGCACGTCCGAATACTATACCTGGCGCACTGCTATTTCCAGGAGGCTGATCGAGGAAAAAGGCTTCCAGTTTATAGCGGTGGAAGGCGACTGGCCGGAGTGTTATGCTGTAAACCGTTTTGTGAAGGGCTACCAGAATGCGGGAAGTAAGATTGCTGATGTGCTGCAGGTTTTCCGCCGCTGGCCTACCTGGATGTGGGCTAACTGGGAAGTAGCTGCCCTGATGGAATGGGTACGCGATTTCAATAACCTGCGTGCTACAAAAGAGAAGATAGGTTTTTACGGACTGGATGTGTATAGTTTGTGGGAGTCGCTGGAACAGGTGCTCAAGTACCTGGAGCAGCACGACGGGCAGGCTGCAGACGCAGCACGTTCTGCGATAAACTGTTTCGAGCCTTTCCAGCGCGACCCGCAGGTGTACGCCCAGGCCACAGCCTTTGTACCAACCGATTGCGAAGAAGAAGTGATTGGCATGCTGCACCGCATCCTGAGGTCTCCGGTGCACACCGGCGATCTGGAGCACGACTTTAACACCCAGCAGAACGCCCTGGTAGCTGTAAACGCTGAAAGGTACTACCGCACTATGGTAAAAGGTGGAGCCGCCTCCTGGAACGTGCGCGACTCTCACATGATGGAGACTCTGGACAGATTGCTCGACCTGCACGGACCCAACTCCAAAGCTATAGTTTGGGAACATAACACCCACATCGGGGATGCCCGCTTTACCGACATGGCAGACGACGGGATGTTTAACATTGGCCAGTTGGCCCGGGAGAAATACGGTCCTGAACAAGTAAAGCTGGTTGGCTTCGGCAGCTACCAGGGCTACGTTATTGCCAGTAAATCGTGGGGAGCGCCCATGCAGAGAATGGAAATGCCACCGGCCCAGAAAGGCAGCTGGGAAGAAATACTGCACAGCATCAGCGAAGAAGATAAACTGCTGCTAAGTAAAGACCTGAAGCATATAGAAGGCCTGGCAAACCGCCGCATCGGCCAC
>DATBUF010000052.1:0-4127 GCA_036516435.1 Pontibacter sp. | reverse complement strand
ATCTTCCCAGAAAGCGGCCTGTAACTGCAGATTGCTCGGTTTGTGCAGTGTAAACGTAGCATCGGCACCGTACTTTTCTTTATCATCCTTAAACCCATAGCCCCAGTAGCCACCCACGCTCAGCCAACTGAGCAGGCGGTTGTTAGTATGCGCACCTATGCCTAAACGTAAGCCCTCAAAATCTGAGATATGCAGCAGTTTGTCCAGATCCAGGCTGATAGGGCCGATCGGGAGTTTTTTGGTGAGCAGATACTCCATCAGCCGGATGGTACGATCCAGGTTCTGTGCTTTGCCTACGCTGTCCATTACGGTGTAGGTGCGCTGCTCAAAGCTGTCCAGGCTGTCGGGGCGGTGCTGTTGCCAGATGTAGTCCGGTTGTTTATTGGCCAGCGGGCTTTGTTGCAGGGCAATCACACTGAAATCACGCTTTTGCAGACCGGGGTTCAGGTTGATGTTGGTGATGTAGGTGCGGATACGGCCGTAGGGCTGGTGCCCCCGCAGCGTTACCTGCGGAACGGTGATCTCCACATTCAGCTCTGTCGGAAACCATTGCCCCTGCACTTTGCTGAACTGTTGCTGCAGGCGTATGTCGCGTTTGTCGTCGCTGGCTGATTCGGCAATTACGTTTTGTACGGCCCAGCCATCGCTGTTAATGTAGAGCAGCCCTTTTAAGCCGGTAAAGTTCTTGCCTTTAAGAGGCTCAAACGAGATGATGAATACAGAATCCCGGCCAGCAACAACAGTTTCCTGAAGTATAAAATCGTATTTGCGTGTGCTGCCCGGGCTCAGCGGACTCAGGTAGTTCTTCCCGAAAAAGATAGGCATATCCGCATACACCGAAAAGTCGCGGGCTTCGGCGGCAACTATACCAAAGCTGGGCTGCTGCAATCCCGATACGCGGGTGGCGATAATGGTTTCCTGGGTACGGTTAGGCCTAAGGTAGGCATAGTTCGTGACACTCTCCATCAGAAACAGGTGCTGCTTTTCGAGGAGCTTCCGCATTTTATAGTACCCCGAGTCGGCCGGGGCAGTGTGCAGCGTATCGCTCAGGTTAAGGCCATCGGGGTCGGTAGCGGTAAGTACAAACTTGTTGTAGGTGCGGTAGGTATAAGCCGGCAGGTTTTCGATGCGGTGGCGCTCGCGGTTTTGCGTGGCGAGCTCGATAATGCGGTGTGCCGGATTAACGCCTGCCCGAACTATAACCTCACGGAGCTGTGCCGCCGAAGGCTGCAGGTATACATTCAGTTTGCCGGTAGAATCGGGCTGGATGAACTGCGGGGTGTAGCCCACATAGCTAAAACGCAGGCTGGTGATAGGCAAATGGTGTTGCAGCCGGAACTGGCCTTCGAGGTTGGTAGTAGTGCCGGTCTCCCCGTTGTTGGCGGCTATACTTACGAAGGGCAGCTTTTCACCGGTTTCAGCGTCGCGCACGGTGCCGTGTACTTCCCGTACCTGGGCCGTGGCAGTAACGGAGAGCAGGCAAACTATAAGCAGAACATAGAAGCGGAGCTGTAGCATCAGGTAAAGATAAAGCAAAAGGCGCTTCTCCTGCTACGGATAAAGCGCCTTTTATAGTTTTGCAGCCTTGCTGTCGCAGACCTTACGTGCTTTTACTTGATCACACCCAGTTCTCTGCCTACTTCGGTGAAGGCAGCGATGTACATGTTGATATATAGCCTTTTCAGTTCACTTATTTACTTATATTCTCAATATTAAGAATTATAAGAAAACATATAATTACAGTAAGGCTCAGAAATAGTATCTCAACTTTTATCTTGCTATAGTTGCTCCCTTTAATGGCTGCTAGTAAGCTCCCTATGCGCTTATAAAGCGTTATGAATAATAGAGGAGCTAGCGTAATGTACAATAGCGACATGGCTGTAGTAATTTTATGAACATTAATCACGTCAACTAGCGCAAATTCAGAGCTTGTACCAGCAGAAAGCGAACTATAGTTGACTTTTACTTGATCACACCCAGTTCTCTGCCCACCTCGGTGAAGGCAGCGATGCACTTATCGATGTGTACACGGTCATGCACAGCTGATAATTGCACGCGAATACGTGCCTGTCCTTTTGGTACAACCGGGTAGTAGAAACCGATCACGTAAATGCCTTTGTCCAGCATGCGGGCGGCAAATTCCTGGGCAAGCGGGGCATCATACAGCATTACCGGTACAATCGGGTGGTCGCCTGGCTTAATGTCGAAACCGGCTGCTGTGATCTGCTCACGGAAATACCTGGTGTTCCATTCCAGTTTGTCGCGCAGCTCTGTGGTAGAGCTCAGTAAATCAAGCACGGCAATAGAAGCACCAACTATAGACGGAGCCAGTGAGTTAGAGAACAGGTACGGGCGCGAACGCTGGCGCAGCATGTCGATGATCTCTTTGCGACCTGAAGTAAATCCACCCATCGCACCACCAAGAGCTTTGCCCAGCGTGCCTGTAATGATGTCGATCTTGCCCATTACGTTGTGGTACTCGTGCGTGCCACGGCCTGTTTTGCCCATAAAGCCCGTAGAGTGCGAATCATCCACCATCAGTACAGCCTTGTATTTATCAGCCAACGCTACAATTTTATCCAACTGCGCTACAGTGCCATCCATCGAGAAAGCGCCGTCGGTTACGATGATGCGGTGTTTGGCACTTTGCGCTTCCTGTAGTTTGGCTTCCAGGTCCTCCAGGTCGTTGTGCTCATAACGGAAACGCTGGGCCTTGCACAAACGCACACCATCAATAATTGAAGCATGGTTCAGAGCATCGGAAATGATCGCCGAGTCTGCATCAAAAAGTGGCTCAAACACACCACCGTTGGCATCGAAAGCAGCCGCATACAGAATGGTATCTTCCGTGCCCAGGAATTCAGAAATTTTGCGCTCCAGTTCTTTGTGGATGTCCTGGGTGCCGCAGATAAAGCGCACTGAGCTCATGCCGTAGCCGTGTGTGTCGATGGCGTTTTTAGCCGCCTCAATAACTCGTGGGTGTGCCGAAAGGCCCAGGTAGTTGTTGGCGCAGAAGTTCAGCACATGTGCCTGCTGCGTGGTGTCAATGTCGGCGCCCTGCGGCGTGGTAATGATGCGTTCTTTTTTATACAATCCGGCAGCCTCTATTTCTTTTAGTTGCTGTATCAGATCTGGTTTTAAGGTTTCGTACATATCTCGTTCTTCGTTTATCGTGGTTCGTTATTCGCTTTTATAAAGTGCAAGCTATCGTTATACGCCACCTGCGTCGCCGGATTCATCTGTTTTAGGCGGTGGCCTTCTGATGACGGGCCTTGGCCGGGGCGGCTTTGGTTTTATAGTTTCATCGGGCTGCTCGGTTGCCTCTGCTATAGTTGGTTGCGCTGTTGCAGCATCTTCTATAGTTGGTTCTGCAGGCGGTACTGGCCGTTTGATAACAGGGCGTGGCCGGGATGGTTTTGGCTTTTCTGCTTCCGGTGTTGGATCAGCTATAGTTTGCTCCGGCGGTATTTCGTCTGATTTGGTTTCTGCAGCAGCTGGCTTTTGCAGTGCTGCCGGGCGCTTTATTACCGGGCGTGGCCTTGCTGGCTTCGGGGTTTCCGTAGCAGCATCAGCTTCTGCTGACGCTATAGTTTCCGGCAAAGTGGTCTTTTCTGCCGGAGTATCAGCAGGCTGTTCCGCAGCAGGTTTCTGAAGTGCTGCAGGCCGTTTTATAACCGGTCGGGGGCGTGGCGCTGCCGGGGCAGGTGCCTCTGCTGCAGTTGAAGCTATAGTTGTATCTGGTGCTGTTTCCGGTGTTGGTGCATCTTCGGTAGCCGGTTTCTGCAACGCTGCAGGGCGTTTAATTACCGGCCGTGGTCTGGCAGCAGGAGCAGCGTTTTCAGTTTCAGGCTTAGGGTTTGTTGCCTCGCCTTCCGCGGCGGCAGCAGCTGGTTTGCTGATAACCGGTCTTTTTATAACCGGCCGAGGTTTTGCAGGTTCTACTGGCTTGGCAGACTCAGTTGTATCTTTATCTACAGTTTCGCTTTCGGCTATAGTTGGTTTTGGTGGTACAGCACGTTTTACCACAGGCCGTGGCTTAGGAGCAGCTTCCGGTGCAGCAATAGCAGGTGTTTCTGTGGCTGGTGTAGCAGGAGCAGCCCTTCGCATAACCGGGCGTGCAGCTGCGG
>DATBUF010000051.1:0-13281 GCA_036516435.1 Pontibacter sp. | reverse complement strand
ACCGGGTCAATACGGTCATCAAATGATTCTACGGCTACTTTGGCTCGCTCGCCCGGCTCACGCACAATTTTTTTAATAGCAATCAGGCCATCGTAGATTTCAGGTACCTCATTCTCGAACAGACGCTCCAGGAAGGTAGGTGATGTACGAGAAAGGATGATTTTTGGGTTGCCGTTTACAACCTCAACACGCTGTACTACAGCACGTACTACGTCACCTTTGCGGTAACGGTCTTTCGGGATCTGCTCGCCTTTCGGTATCAGCAGTTCATTCTCTTCCTGATCCAGTAACAGCACTTCGCGGTTCCATACCTGGTATACTTCCCCGGAGATGATCTCACCTACCAGGTCTTTATACTTCTGGAACAGCAACTCCTTCTCCATGTCTTTGATGCGCTGGATGAGCGTCTGGCGGGCAGTAAGTACAGCACGGCGGCCAAAGTCCTCCAGTTGTATCTCTTCTGATACTTCCTCACCCACCTCAAAGTCAGGCTCTATCTTACGGGCCTCTGTAAGGCTGATCTTATCATAATCCCAGATATCCTCCGAGTTGTCGTCCACGATTTCGCGGTTACGCCAGATCTCCAGGTCACCTTTCTCCACGTTCAGGATGATGTCAAAGTTCTCGTCGGTACCCCATTTCTTGCGGATCATGGTGCGGAACACATCTTCCAGGATGCGCATCATGGTCGGGCGGTCTATGTTCTTGAATTTCGCAAATTCAGCGAACGACTCGATCAGGACTGAACTGTTCATTATTTTATCATTTAAAAGATATTACAACATTTGCTTTTACAATCTCCCCGAAAGGTATTTGCACAGGCTCATACGTTGCCTTTTTGCCTTTTTGTTTTATTTCTTCTGTCAGGTTTAAGCCTGTTTCTGTAACTTCTTCCAGTTTGCCGGTTTTTTCGGTACCATCCTGTAGTTTCAGCTTCAGGTTACGGCCTATATTGCGCATAAACTGCTTTGGCTGCGTGAGCGGGAAGTCCACACCCGGCGAGCTTACCTCCAGTACGTAGGACAACTCCTCGCCGAAGGCTTCTGCTATTTTTGCGTTAACGCGGCGGCTGATAGTAGCGCACTGGTCAATGGTGATGCCTTGTTCGCCATCAGCCAGTACCGTAATTTTCGGCCTCACAGCTGAATCCGATACGGCCACATCCACTATAAACAGGTCGTTATCAGGAAGGCTTGCTTCCGCCATCTCGCGTATGGTTTTCGCGGTTAGTGCCATTGTTTACAAGTATAACAAATAAAGAAGGGGACTACATGTCCCCTCATCTCCTTGGAAATAATGTCACAAATTTACTACAAAAACATTATATATACAATATGGTCCGCCAACGGGCTGTATTTATTTATAGTTTTTTGTGATGCAAGGGTACGGAAGGCACTGCACATGCTGTAACTGCCTGCGGAAGGTACGGTAAGGTAACACCAGCAGGCGGGATATAGTTTCTGATGCGCAGCAGCTATAGTTTATAGTTCCCGTTTCATTTTCTGTAAAGCGGCATAGTATACATCAGCTGTTTATTTGTATGTTTGTTTCGTGCCCGGTACATTCAGAAAAATACGGCGGAAGGTGTGGCTCATCCTGAACATTCTGGTAGTGTTCTGGGTGCTGGTGGGTGTGCTATGCCTGCGTGTACCGCCGCACGAGTTCTGGCCAGCCGGGTTTGTAGCGCTCTCGCTGCCGGGTGCACTGCTGCTAAATGCCCTGTTCCTGTTGTACTGGCTCATAAAACGCTCGTGGCTGCTGGTGCTGCCGCTGTCGGTAATTATACTGGGCTGGGGGTACTATAACCGCTTAATGGCTTTTAACTTTGGTGACAAAGAGGCAGTCGAAGGAGCCAAAACACTGCAGGTGCTCAGTTACAATGTACACGTTTTTAACGCCTACGCCGATACCGATGGCACACAGCGCGAGGCATCCAGCGAGATGGTAGACTGGGTGGCCACACACCCTGCCGATGTGTACTGCCTGCAGGAGTTTTACAGCAACCGCGGCTCCAGTACCTACAACACCACCAGCCGCATTGGGAACCGCTACGACAAGTACCGCTACTTTTCTGTATCGCATGTGGATGGCAACAAAGCTGATATCGGTATTGTTATCTTCTCACGTTACCCAATCGTGAACAAGGGGGTGATCCGTTTCGGAGAGTCGAACCACAACCGCGCCATCTGGGCCGACCTGAATGTAACAGGCGATACGATACGGGTGTACACAGCGCACCTGCAATCCATGAGCATCAAGTCGCAGGACATCGAGAACACCTACTCGGCCATTGGCAACGAAGAAAGTTTTAAAAGAGAAGGTCGTAACCTGGCGCGCCGGCTGAACAAAGGGTTTATCGCGCGCGGGCATCAGGTGGAGCAACTGCTGGAGCATATCAGGGAATCGCCGCACCCGGTTATAGTTTGCGGCGACTTTAACGACATCCCTACCAGCTATACTTATAACCAACTGGCCCGAAACCTGCAGAATGCGTTTGTAGTGGCGGGTGCCGGAGTGGGGGCAACTTATAACGGGCCGCTGCCGTTCCTGCGCATCGATAACCAGTTTTACAGCGAAGGTTTGCGGGCCTACGATTTTAAAACACATTATGAAATGGGCCTGTCTGACCACTTTCCGATCTCGGCCAAATATGTGCTGGAGCCAAAGGAGCGTTAGGAGTTAGGAAGCAATATTTTTAATTTTGAACTATAAACAAGCCGCTGAAGGCTGATAAACGATAAAGTGCGGTGCCGCTGGTACCTATGCTTATACTATGCAACAGAAACTGAACCTGTATAATACGCTTACGCGCAAGAAAGAAGTATTTGAGCCATTGCACGCTCCGTTTGTGGGCATGTACCTGTGCGGACCAACCGTTTACGGCGAGCCACACCTGGGCCACGCCCGCAGCGCTGTTACCTTCGATGTGCTGTACCGTTACCTGAAATACCTGAAGTACAAGGTGCGCTTTGTGCGTAACATTACCGACGTAGGTCACCTGCAGAACGATGCCGACGAAGGCGAAGATAAGATCCAGAAAATAGCCAAGGCGCAGCAATTAGAGCCCATGGAAGTGGTGCAGCATTATACCAATATCTACCACCGTGATCTGGAAAAACTGAATACCCTGCCACCGGATATAGAGCCGCGTGCATCCGGCCACATCATCGAGCAGATAGAGATGATAAAGGAGATACTGGACAACGGTTTTGCTTATGAAGTGAACGGTTCGGTGTATTTTGATGTGCAGGCGTACAACAAAGACCACAACTATGGCAAGCTGTCGGGCAGGATTGTGGAAGACCTGATGGCCAATACCCGTGAACTGGAAGGGCAGGAGGAGAAACGCTCCCCGCTGGATTTTGCGCTCTGGAAAAAAGCGTCGCCGTCGCACATTATGCGCTGGCCTTCGCCGTGGAGCGATGGTTTTCCGGGTTGGCATTTGGAATGCTCGGCCATGAGCCGTAAGTACCTGGGGACCACCTTTGATATACATGGTGGCGGACTAGACCTGATGTTCCCGCACCACGAATGCGAGATCGCACAGAACCAGGCCAGCTGCGATCACAGCGACGGTGCCAAGTACTGGGTGCATAACAACATGATCACGGTAAACGGGCAGAAGATGGGTAAATCGCTGGGCAACTTTATTAACCTGAGCGAGCTCTTCAGTGGCAACCACCAGATGCTGGAGCAGGCCTATACACCCATGACGATACGCTTCTTTATATTGCAGGCACACTATAGAAGTACCCTGGACTTTAGTAACGAAGCGCTGCAGGCAGCCCGAAAAGGTTATACCAAGCTGATGAACGGACTGCGTGTGCTGGCCAAACTACAGTACCCCGAAGAAGCTGTCACCCCAGACGAAAAGCTGAACGAAGAGCTGCTGAAGCTAACAGAAGACTGCTTCCGTGGTCTGAACGACGACATGAACACGGCGCGAACTATAGCTTCGCTGTTCAACCTGCTCAAAAAGATCAACAGTTTATACCTGGGGCAGTTGCAGATCGGTAGTCTCACACGTGGAACATTTGATACCATAAAAGAGACCTACAACACGCTGGTGCTGGACATACTGGGCCTGAAAGAAGAACCGCTCGGTGACCAGGAAGAAATGCTGCACCTGGTACTGGAGTTCTACAAAGAAGCCAAGGAGGCCAAAGCCTACGATAAGGTAGATGCTATTCGGGCGGAACTGAAGAAGCAGGGCATCGTGATTAAAGATTTAAAAACCGGTATAGACTGGGCTTATGAAGAATAAATTGAACCTGGTAGCGATACTTTTTTGCGGAGCACTGGCACTCTATAGTTGCGACTCAACTGAG
Source organism: Pontibacter sp. (assembly GCA_036516435.1). Lineage (GTDB taxonomy): Bacteria > Bacteroidota > Bacteroidia > Cytophagales > Hymenobacteraceae > Pontibacter. The sequence continues at coordinate 8,953 of DATBUF010000051.1, read as the reverse complement.
AAAGGCAAGGCGGAGCAGACAACTATAGCTACTGAAGAAACTACAGAGCCAGCCGGCGTACAGGCCCCGAGCTTTCATGCCGACTCAGCTTACAAATTTGTAGCAAAGCAGGTGGCATTTGGCCCTCGGGTGCCAAACACAGCGCCACACAAGGCAACCGGCGACTGGATTATTGCCAAACTGAAAGAGTACGGAGCCGATGTGCAGGTGCAGGAGTTCAAGATGCGTGCTTTTGACGGTACCATGCTGAACCTGCGCAACATTATCGCCTCCTACAATCCCGAAGCTGGTACGCGCATAATGCTGGCCGCCCACTGGGATACACGCCCTTTTGCCGACAAAGACAGCAACAACCCCGATAAACCTATAGATGGTGCCAATGACGGCGGAAGTGGCGTAGCTGTGCTGCTGGAAATTGCCAGAACGATGAATGCCGCGCAGCAAAAGCCGGATGTAGGAGTTGATCTGTTTTTCTTTGATGGCGAAGACTATGGCCAGCCGGATAACAGTGACCTGCCTTACCAGGAGCATACGTGGTGCTTAGGGTCGCAGTACTGGAGCCGCAACATGCACCAGCCAAACTATAAAGCCAAATATGGCATATTGCTGGATATGGTAGGCGCCAACAACGCCCGTTTTGCCCGCGAAGGCACCTCTATGGAGTATGCCAAGAACATAGTCAATAAAGTCTGGAAGGCTGGAAACCAACTGGGCTATTCCGATTATTTCCAGTACGTAAACGCACCGGCCATTACGGACGACCACGCCTACATCAATGCCTGGGCTAAGATCCCGATGATCGATATTATAGAATACAACATGAGCAGTGTAGATGGCGACTTTTTCGGGGATTACCACCACCGCCACTCCGACAGCATGGCCATCATCAGCCCCAACACCCTGAAAGCAGTGGGCCAGACAGTGCTACATGTAGTATACAACGAATAGCGACTCAGTTAAATACTAGGGTAAAAGGCTATAGGTAAGGAACAGAAATAAAGCGAAATAGCAGGGCTATAGTTTATGCAGTGACTGGTGCTCCGGCTATAGTTTAAAAAGTTCTGCCTACGTAATCATTAATATAAAAGGGATGCTCCGGATGGGGTGTCCCTTTTTTGTTACAGCAAAGTTGCCGGCTGTGTGCAAGGGGCCATTTTAATTACTGCCGAAAATGTGTAAGTTAAGGTGCTAAAACTAACCTGAACGAACTATACCTAACTTTTACGCTAATGAGAAATAATAAAGCGCTGCTGGTAGCGCTTGGCCTGGCTGGTTTTCTGGTAGCAGGAACTGCGCAGGCCCAGGAGCAACCGCATGTATTTAAAGGTGCCCGCATTTTGCCGGTAGCGGGTAAGCCCATCGAGAATGGCGTGCTGATAGTGCAGCATGGCAAAATAACAGCGGTGGGCGAGGCTGGCAAAGTAAAGATACCAAAGGGGGCTACCGAGTTTGACATGACAGGCAAAGTACTGATGCCGGGCCTTGTGGACACACACTCGCACATAGGAGAGGGTGCCGGTGGCGATGCCTCTGCCCCGCTACAGCCCGATGTGCGCGTTATAGATGGCATTAACCCGATCAGCGACTCGTTTAAACGGGCACTTGCCGGTGGGATTACGACTGTGAACGTAATGCCCGGCTCCGGTCACCTGATGAGCGGGCAGACTGTGTACCTGAAGATGCGGGAAGGCAAAACGATTGGTGATCTTACCTTCTGCGACGATGTGAGCAACGGTATTTGTGGTGGCATGAAAATGGCGAACGGCACCAACCCCATGCGGGCAACTCCGTTTCCGGGCACCCGGGCAAAATCGGCGGCTATGGCGCGGCAGCTCTTTTTAGATGCGCAGCAGTACCAGGGTAAAATAAAAGCGGCTAAAGGCAAAGCTGATAAAATGCCAGAGCGCAAACCAAACCTGGACCCGCTGGTGGAAATACTGGAAGGTAAGCGCATTGTGCATTTCCACACCCACCGCTACGATGATGTACTGACAGCCCTGCGCCTGCAGAAAGAGTTCGGTTTTAAAATGGTGCTGCACCACGTGAGCGAAGCCTGGAAAGCCGTTGATGAAATTGCCAAGTCCGGTGTGCCTGCTTCTATCATTACCCTGGATTCGCCGGGTGGTAAGTCTGAGGCCGTGGAAGTGCGCAACTCAAACGGTGCTGTGCTGGAGAAAGCCGGGGTGCTTACCGCCTTCCATACCGACGATGGCATTACCGATTCCCGCCTGTTTATGCGCAGTGCTGCCCTGGGCGTACGTGCCGGCATGAGCCGTGAAAAGGCCTTGGAGGCTCTAACTATAGCCGGTGCCAAAATGCTGGAACTGGACAATCGTGTAGGCTCGCTGGAGAAGGGCAAAGATGCCGACTTTGTAGTACTGAGTGGGGAACCCTTCAGTGTGTATACCAAGGTAGAGCAGACGTGGGTAGAAGGTAAAAAACGCTTCGACATCAATAACCTGGACGATAAGAAGTTTGCTACCGGCGGCTACAATGCTTACCAAAGCGAGCTCCATTATCACGCACACTAAGCAAAACCTGGTTTAACGTATCATGTATCACGTATCAAGTCGCACGACTTTTATCAAATCACTTTAAGAGAATAGTGTCCAACTGAAAAGATGAAGACTGCTTAACAACATTAGTAATGCAGTTCTTTAATTCAAAATCGTGATACCTGATACGTGCTACGAGGTACGTATCATTCAAGAAGAAAATCATGAAAAAACATATACAATTTGCCGCCGCCATAGTTGCGGGCCTGGCTATAGTTGGCATGCAGCAGGCGCAGGCGCAGGTAGCCATTAAAGGCGAAACCGTTTACACCATGGCAGGCGCTCCCATTAAAAACGGGGTAGTGCTGATCAAAGATGGTAAAATAGAAGCCGTAGGTGCCAACCTGCAGGTGCCATCAAACTATAAAACCTATACTGCCAAGGTCGTAACGCCAGGCTTCGTGGATGCCCACACTTCAGTGGGGTTGGCCGGTATTTACAACGTACCCGCTGATCAGCAGCAACTAGAGAGAACGGCACCTATACAACCCGAACTTCGGGCTATAGATGCCTATAATCCTAATGAGGAACTGATTAAGTATGTGCGCAGCTACGGCACCACTACTATAAATACCGGCCATGCACCGGGCGCCCTCGCCAGCGGGCAGCTGATGGCGCTTAAAACATCGGCAGACGGGTTTAGTACCCTGCTGGATACTACAACAATGGTGGCTTTTACGCTGGGGTCTACAGTGGGGGATAACTATAGTTCTCCTAAGACACCTGCAAAAGGCGTAGCCATGCTGCGTGCAGAACTGCAGGCGGCTCAGAACTATGCAAAAAAGATGGCTAACACCGATGCTGCCAAGCGCCCCGACCGCAACCTGAAAATGGAAACTCTGGCTGGCGTGCTGAGTGGCAGGTACAAGGCTCTGGTTACGGCCAACAAAGCCCAGGACATAATGGGCGCGCTGCGTTTGGCTAAAGAGTTTAACCTGAACATGGTGCTGGACGGAGCCGCAGAGGCTTACATGCTGGTAGAGGAGATCAAGGCTGCCGGAGTGCCGGTTATCATACACCCTACGATGGCACGTGCCTACGGCGAGAGTAAGAACATCTCCTTTGAGACAGCTGCCGTACTTGCCAAAGCAGGTGTGCCGGTCGCTATCCAGAGTGGGTTTGAGGCGTATGTGCCACGGGCACGCGTGCTGCTGTTTGAGGCAAGCGTAGCAGTGGCCAATGGCATGCAGCCAGAGCATGCCCTGGCTGCTATTACTACCACCCCAGCCAAAGTTATAGGGCAGGAGAAGCGTGTAGGGTCTTTAGAGAAGGGAAAAGATGCCGATGTGGTGTTATTTGATGGCGATCCGTTTGAGTACACCTCGCATGTATGTACCGTGCTGGTAAACGGGAAGGTTGTAAGTGAGGAATGTATGTAGCAAACCCTGAACTATAGTTTGCATAAGGTAACAGTACCTGCTCCGAACAAAGAGCAGGTACTGCTGTTTTAGGAGGGCAACCTTTTCTGTAAATACAAGTAAGAGGAGCTGCGTGCGTGCCATGTTAAGCGAAATACTGCCCGCGCCAACTGCCTTTTCGGGCTCCACATCCGGATTTGCATTATTGTTCAGCCGAAGCATAGTAATAATATTAACCTTGCTATATTTGTATCACCAAATCAAAGTGTCTCTACCACAAAATATTAAAGACAAATGAATTACGATAACATCGTTTCTTTACTTGGTTCTGAAGCAGAAACCCTGCTGCAGTATGAAAGCAAAACTATTTCTAAAGAGCAACTGCACGCGCCGGGTCCGGACTTCGTGGACAGAATCTTTGTACAGAGCAACCGCAGCCCACAGGTACTGCGCAGCCTGCAGCAGTTGTTTGACCATGGCCGTTTAGGTGGCACTGGTTACCTGTCTATCCTGCCTGTAGACCAGGGTATAGAGCACACTGCCGGTGCGTCGTTTGCACCAAACCCAATCTACTTCGACCCCGAGAACATCATCAAGCTGGCTATGGAAGGTGGTTGCAACGCCGTTGCTACAACATTTGGTAACCTGGCCATGATGTCGAGAAAATATGCACACAGAATTCCGTTTATAGTTAAGATCAACCACAACGAGCTGCTGACTTACCCGAACAAGTTCGACCAGATTATGTACGGTTCTGTAGACGAGGCCTGGAACTTAGGCGCTACTGCAGTAGGTGCTACGATCTACTTCGGTTCGGAAGAGTCTTCGCGCCAGATTATTGAGGTTGCTGAAGCTTTTGAAAGAGCACACCAACTGGGTATGGCTACTATCCTGTGGTGCTATGCGCGTAACAACGCCTTCAAAAAAGATGGTGTGGATTACCACGTAGCGGCCGACATTACAGCACAGGCCAATCACCTGGGCGTAACCATTCAGGCGGATATCATCAAGCAGAAATTACCGGAGAACAATGGTGGTTTCACAGCCATTAACTTTGCCAAGTCGCACAAAGCCATGTACGAGAAGCTGACGACCGATAACCCGATTGACCTTGCCCGTTACCAGGTGGCAAACTGCTACATGGGTCGCGCCGGCCTGATCAACTCTGGTGGGGAATCTAAAGGCGAGTCTGATTTAGCCGATGCAGTACGTACAGCTGTTATTAACAAGCGTGCAGGCGGTATGGGCTTAATCTCTGGCCGTAAAGCTTTCCAGAAAGATATGAAAGTGGGTGTGGAGCTGTTGAACGCTATTCAGGATGTTTACCTGAGTAATGAGATTACATTAGCGTAATTTGTAGCAGAACTGCCGATAATTACATAATTTTGTGACCTGCCTTTTTTAAAGCTCTCCGGAGCCCGAAAAGGCAGGTCACTTTTTTTGATGTACCCGGCCGGTTGGCTGCAAGTATAGTTATCACATTTTATGTGCCCCGCGCACGCTTTTAAACTATGATGCCTTGGTTTAAACGAGTAGAAAAAGGAATTAACACCCCAACAGAGCAGAAGAAGGAAACCCCGGATGGCCTGTGGTATAAATGCCCGAGCTGCAAAGCCGTAACCAGCATGGCTGAGCACCGCAAAAACCTGAACACCTGCGTTAAGTGTAATTACCACGACCGCATTGGCTCTAAGGAGTACTTTGCTATACTCTTCGATAACAACGAGTTTACTGAACTTGATGCTGACCTGACCTCGGGGAACCCGCTGGACTTCGTGGACTCTAAACCATACCCGAACCGTATTGCAGCTACCCAGAAAGCAACAGGTTTGAAAGATGCGGTGCGCACAGCCTATGGCAAAATGAACGGGCAGGAGATTACCATTGCCTGTATGGATTTCGCCTTTATCGGCGGTTCGATGGGTTCTGTAGTAGGGGAGAAGATTGCCCGCGCTATAGATCATGCCCGTAAAACCCGCACACCGTTTATGATGATCTCCAAATCAGGAGGTGCACGTATGATGGAGGCCGGATTCTCGCTGATGCAGATGGCGAAAACATCGGCAAAGCTGGCGCTGCTGGCAGAAGAGGGTTTACCATACATCTCCATGCTGACAGATCCGACTACAGGTGGTGTAACGGCATCTTACGCTATGCTGGGTGATTTTAACATTGCCGAGCCGGGTGCGCTGATCGGTTTTGCAGGCCCGCGTGTAATTAAGGAAACTATAGGCAAAGACCTGCCAAAAGGCTTCCAGAGTGCTGAGTTCGTGTTAGAGCACGGCTTCCTGGATTTTATAGTTGACCGTAAAGAACTGAAGCAACGTCTGACAGACCTGCTGAGCATGGTATGTGAGAAAAATTCGGCAGATGCCACGAAGGCGAAAGCCCGAAAAACATCCAAAGCGTCTTAGTACATCCAAACTATAAACTTTAAAGGTCTGCCTCTTTACAAAGGAGGCGGGCCTTTTTATTTGGGCAGTGGCAGGCAATAAGTTATATATTCATGAAAATGCATATTAATTTTGCCCCACTTGTACTACACAAAGGATTAATGCCGTTGGTGTAAAGTTGGCACTGGTATTGCAAGGTGCCTTGTAGGCGACGAAAGCCAGTAATTTTCATCAACAACTTTAATATTACCGTAAACTAAACCTTTACCAATCAAAAAAAACATGAAAGCTTTAAAATTATCATTAACATCGTTCCTGGCTGCAGCCATGTTGTTTACTTCATGCCAGACCACGCGTCCGACTGCTGATAACTCAGGAACTACTACGCAAACCACAACCGGTGATAAAAAAGGAATGACCAAGACCACCAAAGGTGGTATTATCGGGGCCGGCTCAGGTGCTGTTATTGGTGGTATCATCGGTAACAAAATGGGTAACACTGCTGCCGGTGCCATTATTGGTGCTGCGGTAGGTGGTGCTACAGGTGCCGTTATCGGCCGTCGTATGGACAAGCAGGCTGAGGAACTGGAGAAAAGCATGGAAAATGCTAACGTAGAGCGTGTAGGTGAGGCTATCCGTATCAACTTCGATTCAGGTATCCTGTTCGCTACAAACTCTGCCGAACTGAGTGCATCAGCTAAGAAAGACATTGCTAAACTTGCCCAGACGCTGAAAGAGTACGAAGGTACCAACGTGATTATTGAAGGCCACACCGACAACACCGGTAGCTACGAGTTAAACCAGAAGCTGTCTGAGCGCCGTGCGCAGTCAGTACTGAACTATGCCAAGAGCCTTGGTGTAGAGGGCTCACGCTTACAGGCTAAAGGCTACAGCTACGATCAGCCGATTGCCGATAACTCTACAGTAGAGGGCCGTTCGCAGAACCGCCGTGTAGAGATCATCATCGTGGCTAACGAAGAGATGAAGAAAGCAGCTGAGAGCGGTCAGTTAAAATAATACTGAACTATAGTTCTCAGAATACAGGGCGCCTGTCAGCAAAAGCTGGCAGGCGCTTTTGTTTAGGGGCATATCCGGTTGGCTGCTTTATCCCCGGTTATAACCTGCGAAATACTTCAGCCGTTAGAGTATTATATATTAACTATGTAAGTTGATAGAGGTCAGGTGAATACAGATTCAGGGAGCTGAAATGCACGTAAACAGGCCCGGTAAGACACCTATAGAACCGGAACATTTTTGAAAATAAGCAGTAAGAAGCACTGAATCCGATGATTCATCAATTTTGAACAAAAGAATAAAGCATATGAAAAGTATCAGAATTTATTTATCCATTTTCGCCATTATAGGACTCTTGTTTACCTCATGTAATGCCAGCAAAACAGCCAAGGGCGGTGCCATTGGTGCAGGTGCAGGTGCTGTGGTAGGTGGTGTAGTTGGTAAAGCGGCCGGTAATACTGCTGCAGGTGCTATTATTGGTGCTGCAGTAGGCGGTACAACAGGCGCACTCATTGGCCGCCACATGGACAAGCAGGCAGAGGAACTACGCCGCGACCTGGAAAACGCTAAAGTAGAGCGTGTAGGTGAGGGTATCAAGATCACTTTTAACTCAGGTATTCTGTTTGCTACCAACTCTGCCGAGTTGCAGTCTAATGCTAAAACCGAGATTGCACAGCTTGCCGAAACGCTGAAGAAGTACAAAGACACCAACATTGTGATTGAGGGCCATACAGACAACACCGGTACACGTGAGCTGAACCAGCGCCTGTCTGAGCGCCGTGCGCAGTCTGTAGCTGACTATGCAGCGTCGCAGGGAGTAGACCGCGGTCGTATGACAACGCATGGGTATGCTTTTGACCAGCCTGTTGCCGATAACACTACTGCAGCCGGTCGTCAGCAGAACCGCCGTGTAGAGATTGCGATTTTTGCAAACGAGAAAATGAAGAAAGCTGCTGAGCGTGGCGAACTATAAGACTTACTAAGTGTGATTTGTTGATTTTTACAGCCGTACCTCCTGGTGCGGCTGTTTTTCTTGTCCTGCGTTATGAAACTATACTTGAAGATGGCCGTGGTCAGTGCTCTTATTTCGCTTGTATTCAGTGCCTGCGAACGTCTAAACCAGCACAATCAGCTGATCACTTTAAAGGCACAGACGATTCCGGCAGCTATAAAGTAGCTGCTTCCCAATACAAACTCCAAACCGGAGGAGCAAGCGCTCCTCCGGTTTGTTTTTAGAAGATTAGTTTTTAACTGCTAAGACCTATTTTTCTTTAAAAGAAACAGAACTCAGAAACATTTATTCCTGGAACTTCTCTGCTGCCGACTTCTCGGTTTGCGTATCTGTAGTCACTGCTATAGTTACATTTCCAACCTAATTTTCTGAACCAGGATTAAAGGGGGTTAATGGATCAATAGGTTATAGTTACGACTATAGTTGCTGTTGATCATTGTTCATACTGGTTTTAGTTGGGCCTCTGGCCCAGTCGAGTTACAAACTCAGCATCATAATAGGACATGGGTTGCAAACCCGCGCCAGCAGCCTTGGCTATAGTTGAGTTGAGGCTGCTGGCGTTATAGTTGCTGCTGGTATAACCCACCCCTACCCCTCCCAAGAGGGGAATTGCTGCCATTG
>DATBUF010000050.1:0-1767 GCA_036516435.1 Pontibacter sp. | reverse complement strand
CTCAAACAACTATAATTTGCCCTAGAATAGAGCAGAAGCCACATTGCATAAGAATAATTCTGCAAAACTTCCCGCCATATTCAATTTTTAATTCATGATTCTACAGATTACCTTAGCGGCCTAAACTCGTATTGTATGACTCAATTCGGAAATAACGCAGACATCCGCAACAACTGGACACTCGATGAAATAAAGGCTATTTACTACAAGCCAATTCTGGAACTGATAGTTGAGGCAGCCGATGTACATAAAAAGTATCAGGCAACCGGCGAAGTACAGGTTTGTACACTTCTTTCGGTAAAAACCGGCGGATGCCCGGAGGACTGTGCATACTGCCCGCAGGCAGCCCGTTTCCATACTGATGTGGAAGTGCACAAACTTCTGAGCCAGGAACAGGTGCTCTCAGCAGCACAACGTGCTAAAGATGGTGGTTCTACCCGTTTTTGTATGGGTGCTGCCTGGCGCGAAGTACGCGACAACCGCGACTTCGACAAGGTGCTGGACATGGTGAAAGGCGTAAACGAACTGGGCCTGGAAGTGTGCTGCACACTGGGCATGGTGAATGAGTACCAGGCCGAGAAGCTGAAAGAAGCCGGATTGTATGCTTACAACCACAACCTCGATACATCTGAAGAGAACTATAACAACATTATTACTACCCGCACCTACGACGACCGTTTAGACACGATTGAGAACGTGCGCAAGGCAGGTATTTCGGTTTGTTCAGGCGGTATAATTGGCCTGGGCGAGACAGATGAAGACCGTATTGGCATGCTGCACACCTTGTCTACGCTGGTGCAGCACCCTGAATCGGTTCCGGTAAATGCACTGGTTCCGGTTAAAGGTACTCCCTTAGAAAATCAGCCGCTGGTTACTGTTTGGGAAATGGTGCGCATGATTGCCACAGCCCGTATCCTGATGCCTAAAACTATGGTGCGCCTGTCGGCTGGCCGCGAACGCATGAGCGTAACCGACCAGGCACTTTGCTTCCTGGCTGGTGCAAACTCCATCTTTACCGGCGAAAAGCTACTCACAACACCGAACCCTGATTTTGATCAGGACAAGGCCATGTTCGAGCTGCTGGGCCTATCGCCACGCAAATCGTTTAAAGAAGAAACACAGGCAGTTTGTTAACTTTTTGACAAAGGAGTTTTAGACAAAAGACAAAGGACGCTTTCGTATACTTTCCATTGGTCTTTTGTCCTTTGTCTGATCGTCTTTTGTCAATGAAAATAGAAGAAAGACTAGCGCAAAAGCTGGCGGAAAGAGCAGCACAGGGCAACCTGCGCCAACTCAAAACCACTACTGGCCTGGCAGACTTTTGTTCGAACGATTACCTGGGGCTTGCCCGCTCCGAAAAGCTGCGGCAGTGCATCCTGCAGGAGGAAGTAAATTACAGGCACCTGCCAATGGGAGCAACCGGTTCCCGCCTGCTGTCGGGTAACCATCCGCTGTTTGAAGAACTTGAAACTATAGTAGCCGCTTACCATCAAGGCGAATCGGCGCTGCTTTACACTTCGGGTTATACTGCCAATGTAGGTTTACTCTCTGCCCTGCCACAGCGTGGCGATACCGTTTTTTACGACGAAGCCAGTCATGCTTCCATGAAAGACGGCCTGCGCCTGAGTTTTGCCAGAAGCTATAGTTTCAGGCATAATGATGTGCGGGATCTGGCGGGCAAACTAAAACTGGCGACAGGACAGGTATTTGTAGTGGTCGAGTCGGTTTATTCCATGGACGGAGACAAAGCGCCCCTACGGGAACTGG
>DATBUF010000049.1:0-4922 GCA_036516435.1 Pontibacter sp. | reverse complement strand
GGTGCCGTCGTTTGTGGCGGCTATTCTTATTGCTATTACATTCGGCTTTTACTGGAGCGACTGGACCGGCCTGAGCCTGACGGGGCAACTGTACGAAATAGACCCGTTTGAGGGCAAACAACTGATGCTGCGTAACCTACTACTCCCGGCCATTGCGCTGGGTATTCGCCCGTTGGCGGTTATTGTACAGCTTACCCGCAGCTCTATGCTGGATGTGATGTCGCAGGACTATATCCGTACCGCTCGTGCCAAAGGCCTGAACCGCAGTAAAGTTATAGTTGGCCATGCCCTTAAAAACGCGCTGAATCCGGTTGTAACAGCAGCCTCTGGCTGGATGGCATCGCTGATGGCAGGCGCCTTTTTCATCGAGTACATTTTCAACTGGAAAGGCTTGGGTGCGGTAACTATACAGGCTGTTCAGAACCTGGATTTTCCGCTGGTAATGGGTGCTACGCTGTTTGTAGCGTTCCTGTTCGTACTCATCAACATCTTCGTAGACCTGCTCTACGCTGCCCTGGACCCACGCGTAAAGCTCGACTGATGCTGCGCTTAGTTATGAATGACTTTTATATTCCTGAACCTCATCATACCCAATTCATAATTCCTAATTTTTAATTCATAATTAAAAAAGATGCTGATCTTTTTACTCGGTATGATGGGCAGTGGCAAAACCACGCTGGGCAAAGAGCTGGCCCAAGAACTGGGCTATACTTTCCTGGACCTGGATGCTGTAGTGGAGCAAAAGGCTGGCAGAAGTATAGCAGAACTATTTGCCACCGAGGGGCCACAGCGGTTCAGGGAACTGGAGCGGGATGCCCTGCAAACTATAGCTGCCAGCTACACACAGGCCGTAGTGGCTACAGGAGGTGGCGCGCCCTGTTTTTTTGATAACATGGCCCTGATGAATGCCGCCGGTACAACTATTTTTCTGGACGTACCACCAGAAGAACTGGCCGAAAGACTCTCACAATCAGACCTTACCGTACGGCCGCTGTTAGCGGGTAAAACACAATCAGAACTAATTCCGTTTGTAGGCAAAACATTAGCAGAGCGCAGGCAGTTTTATGAGCAGGCAAAGTACATAGTTGCCACACCACCGTATACTAATAGCGTACTACTGGCGTTGCTACCGTTATAGCCTGTAGTTGTCGTAGCAGCGGTTTTTACCTGTATTTCGGGGAGCAATTTTCCGAATTTAGTTAGCTTTGCGGCCTCAAATAAAAATAGCGTAACTATAAACTATGAAACCCAACCACAAAGGACGAGCACAGATCTTCGAGAACCCTGTTCTGGAGCGGCTCACCAGAACACACATTGCCCTTCCTATTTCCATCTTTATTGCCATCTCTGCAGGTCTTATTTACTACGGGCTTACGTATGGCTTTATAGATGTACTGGAGGCAATCGGCTTCTTCTTCCTTGGCTGGCTTATGTTCAGCCTGATTGAGTATGCAGCACACCGCTTCATCTTCCACATGGATACGGATACTCCTGTAAAGGCGCGCATCCAGTACACATTTCATGGCAACCACCACGAATACCCGAAAGACAAGGAGCGCCTGGCTATGCCGCCTATCGTAAGTGTGCTGATTGCTTCGTTCTTCTTCTTTGTATTTAAGCTTGTGTTCGGGCAGTTTGTGTTTGGCGTGGTAGCCGGCCTGCTTTTCGGCTATGCATTGTACCTGTTTGTACACTATGCCGTGCATGCCTATGCGCCACCTAAAAACTTCCTTAAAACACTCTGGATCCACCACAGCATCCATCATTACAAAGACCCCGAGGTAGCTTACGGTGTATCCACCCCACTCTGGGACTACATTTTAGGAACCATGCCGAAGCGGCAGCAACGCTAAAACAAAAAGGAGCCTCTTACGGCTCCTTTTTTGTTTTCTGAACTCCTCTTATCTTCTGAGCTTCCTGAAAATCCAGGCAACCAGTAGAATAATTAATACAATGACTACAACTGCCGTCCACATACCGGCTTTAAATATATCCCCCACAAGTTCGCAACTGCTCAGGGTAAAGGCCATCAGTATAAACAGGGTGGCCAGGTAAGTCCTAACGTTATTCATAGCTCTATCTTTATAGTTTATCTGTAGTATCAAACGTGCGCTACGCACCAGCGGCAGCGCATCATATGAAAATATACCTATCAGTAGATACTACAAAAGAGCGCAAAAGGTTGAATCTGAAAAGCAGGGGCAGGAAAGCACAAAGGGTATAAACGCAAAAAAGCCACTCATTTCTGAGTGGCTTTTGCTCCCCCTCCTGGGCTTGAACCAGGGACCCCCTGATTAACAGTCAGGTGCTCTAACCAACTGAGCTAAGGAGGAATTTTATGTTCAGTGGCGGCCTCTACCGCCGAATGATGATGCAATATTACAGCCCTTCCAGCGATTATGCAAGCCCTGTGCCTAAAAAATCTTTTACTTTTTTATAAGATTCTGACTCTCAAAGCAAAAATTTAATTACTGATGTAAAGAATGTTGTTGGCAAGCGAGGTTCGGTACTGCAGCAGGCCGTAAACAGCGGGCCCGGAGGTAACATTTCCCTGGAAATTGAACTGCGAGCCACAGCAACTGTGCGTCAGAAACAGGTTAGACTGGTCTACTGTAACCACCCCGCAGGTAGCATCCGGGTCGTAAGGGCAGGCACGCTCAAAGGCATAATAGGTGCTGGCATTCTGCCTTACAACTATAATACCGCGGTAGCCACCGCCAATGTAAGCATAGCCGCCATCCTGCCGCAGCATCGGGTACTGCAAACTGTTTACACTGATCTGCTCGTTTACCGGCACATTAGGTATGCCAGGCCGTACAGTATCGCTTGAGCAGGCGCTGAGCACAACTATAGCCAGCAGTGTAAAAAGTCTACTTATAGTCGTAAAAGCCTTTGCCCGACTTGCGCCCGTGATGGCCGGCGTCCACTTTTTGCTGCTGTATGCGGCTTGGCCTGAATTTCGGATCATAATGAAAAGCTTCGAACATAGAGCTGGTTACAGAGAAGTTGGTATCCACGCCAATCAGGTCCATCAGCTCGAATGGCCCCATCTTAAAACCACTGGCCTGCATCAGTTTGTCAATGGTTTCTACATCGGCTACGCCTTCTTCCAATAGCTTCAGTCCTTCTACGTAAAAATGGCGCGCTACACGGTTAACGATAAATCCTGGCGAATCTTGCGCCATAACCGGTGTTTTATCTAGCTTCTGGGCCAGCTTTTTTATAGTATGCGCCACTTCGGGGCTGGTGGCTGCTCCGGAAATAACTTCTACCAGCTTCATGATGTGGGCCGGGTTAAAAAAGTGCATTCCCACTACACGCTCCGGATTAGGCACACCCGCCGCAATGCGCGTAATCGGAATGGAGGACGTGTTGGAGGCCAGTATAGTTTGCTCCGAGTTGATATCAGCCAGTTCTTTAAAGATGCTTTGCTTTACCTCCAGGCGCTCTACCACCGCTTCGATAATGACATCACAGTGCAGGTCCAGCGTATTGCCGGTAAAAGTCAGATTTGCCAGTGTTGCTTCTTTATCAGCTATAGTCAGCTTGCCACGCTCAATGCCCTTATCCAGGTTCACAGTAGTGGTTTGCTGCGCCTTTTCCAGCACGGTAGCATTTATATCGAACAGGATGGTTTTATAGCCTGCCTGTGCACAGATCTGGGCTATCCCCTGCCCCATCGTACCGGCGCCAACTATGCCTATTGTCTGTATGTTCTCGAATTTCATCTTCTTAAATGGTTAAATTGTTTGATGGTTAAATTGTTAAAAGGCTAAACGATAACTATAGACTAGCTATTTGCAGAGCCCAACAATTAAGCAATTCAACCATTTAGCCATTAAATAACCCCTTCAAACTGGCGCAGGAAGCGCACGTCGTTTTCGGTGAACAGGCGCAGGTCTTTTATCTGGTATTTCAGCATGGTAATACGCTCGATGCCCATACCAAAGGCAAAGCCAGAGTAAGTTTTTGAGTCGATGCCGCAGCTTTCCAGAACTGCAGGGTCTACCATACCGGAACCGCCAATCTCTACCCAGCCGGTTTGCTTACAAATGTTGCAGCCTTCGCCTTTACAGATCAGGCACGTAATATCTATCTCGGCACTTGGCTCTGTGAACGGGAAGAACGACGGACGGAAACGTACCTGCGTATCCTGGCCGAACAGTTCTTTAGCAAAGTAGTACAGGGTATCTTTCAGGTCTTTGAAGCTCACGCCTTTGTTTACGTACAAGCCTTCTACCTGATGGAACACCATGTGTGCTCTGGCAGAAATAGCCTCGTTGCGGTACACACGGCCCGGCATAATACTGCGCAGCGGTGGCTGGTTGTTCTCCATCAAACGTACCTGAACATTCGAGGTGTGTGTGCGCAACAAGTGATTCTTATCCTCACTTAGGAAGAAAGTATCCTGCATTTCGCGGGCAGGGTGGTTCTCGGGGAAGTTAAGGGCTGTAAAGTTGTGGAAATCGTCTTCAATCTCTGGCCCCTCTGCCACGTTAAACCCGATCCGCTCAAAAATACGCACAATCTCGCGGCGTACTAACGACAGCGGATGGCGTGTACCCAATGTGTTCGGTATAGTTGGCAGCGTAAAATCAAAACCGGTATCGGTGCTGCTTTCTGTGCTATTGGCCAGTTGCTCCTGTGCCTGGTCGAAACGCTCCTGCGCGCGGTTTTTCAGCTGATTTAGCTGCTGTCCTACCTCGCGGCGCTGCTCCGCTGCAACTTCCTTTAAGTTATCAAAAAGGGCTGCAATCTGGCCTTTACGGCCTATGTATGTAATTCTGAACTGCTCCAGTTCGGCTGCATTGCCAAGCGGGGCGGTTTCTATCTCTTGTGCTACTCGTTGTATGTTCTCCACCATAGTATGCAAAGATAATAATTTGCAGGATTACAACTGTCTGATTCAGGATTTTCAGGAT
>DATBUF010000048.1:0-2167 GCA_036516435.1 Pontibacter sp. | reverse complement strand
TGTGCAGGACAGAATAGGCTTGGTGGTTTTTGCCGGCGACGCCTACTCCCTTGCCCCACTTACCACTGATTACCAGATGCTGCGCGAAAGTATAAACTCCATTGGCTTTAAGATGATTGAGAACGATGGCACGGCTATTGGGAGTGCACTGGCCGTAGCTACCAACCGCATGCGCGATTCGGAGGCCAAGAGTAAAGTTGTCATTTTGATCAGCGATGGCGAAAACACGGCCGGCAACCTGGACCCGCAAATGGCAGCGCAGCTGGCCAAAGGCTTTGACATAAAACTTTACAGCATCGGGATTGGTAAAGATGGGCAGGTACCTTATGCGGTAGACGACCAGGGGAAAACACTTTTCGTGGATACCAAACTGGATGAAAGCAGCCTGCGCGATGTAGCCGGCATCGGCAACGGGCAATTTTTCAGAGCCGATAGCAAAGATGCCCTGCAGCAAGTATTCCGGAGTATAAACCAGCTGGAGAAAACCGAGGTAAGTGAAAAGCGCTTCCGTGATACCCGGGACTACTACCAGGTTTACCTGAAATGGGCCCTGCTCCTGCTGCTCTGCTGGATGCTGCTGAAAAACACCTTTGTTACCAATGTGCTGGAAGACTGAACTATAGTTTTGGAGTTAGGGAGTTGTTAAAGTTTAGTATTTCTGAAATAACAATTCAACCATTTAACAATTAGACCATTAGATATAAACTATGAGCACAATTACAGATAACATACGCTATTTTGACGAGCAGCTACAAGGCACACCTGCACGCCTGGTAGCTGTTACCAAAACACACCCTGTTGAAACTATAAAAGAAGCTTACGATGCCGGACACCGCCTGTTCGGGGAAAATAAAGTACAGGAACTGGTAGACAAATATGCGCTGCTGCCCCACGACATTGCCTGGCACCTGATCGGCCACCTGCAGACCAACAAGGTAAAGTATATAGCCGAGTTTGTAGACACCATCCAGTCAGTAGATAGCCTGAAACTTTTGGTAGAAATTAACAAACGAGCCGAGCAGCGCAACCGGACACTACCTATTAACTGCATGCTGCAGCTCTCCATCGCCGATGAAGAAACAAAGTTTGGCATGACGTACGATGAAGCGGTGGCCCTGCTGCAATCCGATGAGTACCGCAACATGCATTACATCCGTATTACAGGCGTAATGGGCATTGCTACCAACACCGACGACCAGGAGAAGTTGCGCCAGGAATTCCGCCAGCTCCGCTCTTACTTTGAGCAGCTAAAAGAAACTTTTTTCTTTGCCAACCCGGACTTTAAGGAGATATCGATGGGGATGACTTCGGACTGGCAACTGGCACTGGAAGAAGGCAGTACCATGATTCGCGTAGGCAGCGGTATATTCGGGTCGCGCAACTATAACAAATAGCCACATCTAACACACTATACCATGCAAGAGCAAAACGAATCCAATTACCGCAAGTTTATACAACAGGCTGCCGCCTCCGAACAGGTATGGGGCTTATCAGATGGTGATATCTGGGCGACTTCCAGCTCCAACGAATTTAAGGATACCGAAGTGATCCTGTTCTGGTCGGATGAAGCCGGTGCCAAAGCCTGTGCCTCAGACGAGTGGGCCAACTATAAACCCGAGTCGCTGCCGGTTGCAGAGTTTCTGGAGAACTGGTGCGTAGGCATGTACGACGACGAACTACTGGTTGGCGCTGACTGGACAACAGAGCTGCAAGGCAAAGAAGTAGACCCACTGGTAGTGGCATTGGATGTAGTGCAGGAGCTGAAGCAGCAAGGTAAAGAAATTAACCTGGAGCAGTACGACAGCCTGAGCGAACTGGAAGAGCAGATCATCGATGCCCTGGAAGGTGACGAAGAGTAGTTGCTTTTTGCCCCTGAACCATATTTGTTTGCAAGCGTTAAAGTAATAACTTTGTAATTACTTTTCTATACGTATGGAAGTATCTATCATTCAGATCGGGAACTCTAAAGGTCTCAGGCTGAGCAAAGCTGTTTTGGAGAAGTACAACATCCAGGACAAAGTGGAGCTCATACTGGAAGAAGACCAGATTGTTATAAAAGCGGTTTCTGAACCAAGAAAAGGCTGGGACCAGGCATTTAAACAAATGCATGCGAACGGCGACGATCAGTTGCTGATAGACGATGTGTTTGGCGAAGAGGAGTTTGAGG
>DATBUF010000047.1:0-4655 GCA_036516435.1 Pontibacter sp. | reverse complement strand
CACGATAAAGAATGGAGAGCATAGCGCAGGTGCGCCGTTTCTGGCCCGCCAGACAGACATTCTGACTTTTGAAGCCACCTTCGATGCCAGTGCCATTTACCAAACTATAGACAGAAGCAACCAGGGCGACATTAACAAGCTTTACGGATTAGCTGACTGCCGCACAGACCACCATAGCAACAGTGCCCGCTTTGGCTGGCGCTGGTACAACAATCAACTGGAGATACATGCCTATACTTACCTGAACAAAGTACGCCAGTCGGAACTGATAGGAGTGGTGGAGCTTAACAAGACGTACACTTATCGGATTGATTTACAGGGCAATAAGTACATCTTCCGGCTAAACGGCACCACCGTTGAAATGCCGCGCCATTGCACCGGCCTGGCAGAGGGTTACCAGCTTTATCCTTATTTTGGCGGTGATGAAGTAGCCCCGCATGATATTTCCATTGCTATCCGGGAGCTGGACAAGTAGAAGGGGAGGAATTCTGAATCGGGGTGGTGACTTGATGGTGTAGGCTAATCAGTAGAGGAGCAGTTCCGGAGATTACCAAGCCTGTAGCTTAAACTATAGTTTGTTGTTTTGAGACCATTCTTATCTACTCCAGCCTAAACTCCCAATCCATAAGATTTAAAAAGCTTAGCTAAACAAAAAGCCCTTGCAACAATCGCTGCAAGGGCTTTTCATATTTACACTATGGGATGTCTGATTACATCATGCCGCCCATACCGCCCATGCCACCTGGCATGCCGCCGCCCATAGGAGCACCTTCTTCAGCCGGCTCTTCTGAAACTACACATTCGGTAGTAAGCAGCAGACCAGCAATAGAAGCAGCATTCTCCAGTGCAAGACGTGTTACCTTGGTTGGGTCGATGATACCAGCTGCAAACATGTTCTCATATTTGTCGTCGCGGGCGTTGTAACCAAAGTCGCCTTTGCCTTCACGAACAGCCTGTACTACTACAGAACCTTCGCCACCAGCGTTTGCCACGATCGTTCTCAGAGGAGCTTCGATAGCAGTTCTGATGATCTGAACACCGGTTTTCTCATCTTCGTTGTAAGTATCCACGTTGTTCAGAGAATCAAGCGCACGGATCAGGGCAACGCCACCACCCGCTACAATACCTTCCTCAACAGCAGCACGAGTAGCGTGCAGGGCATCATCTACGCGGTCTTTTTTCTCTTTCATCTCTACTTCAGTAGAAGCACCGATGTAAAGGATAGCCACACCGCCAGATAGTTTCGCCAGACGCTCCTGTAATTTTTCTTTATCGTAGTCAGATGTCGTAGTCTCCATCTGTGCTTTGATCTGGTTGATACGCGCTGTGATATCATCTTTAGAACCGGCACCATTTACAAGTGTCGTGTTGTCTTTGTCGATGATTACTTTCTCAGCTTTACCCAGGTAATCCAAGGTGGCATTCTCCAGTTTGTAACCGCGCTCTTCAGAGATTACAGTACCACCTGTCAGGATAGCGATATCTTCCAGCATAGCTTTTCTTCTGTCGCCGAAGCCAGGCGCTTTAACAGCAGCAATTTTCAGGGAGCCACGCAGTTTGTTCACTACCAGTGTAGCAAGGGCCTCGCCATCTACATCTTCAGCAATGATTACTAAGCCTTTACCAGTCTGCACAACCTGCTCCAGTACCGGAAGCAGTTCTTTCATGGTAGAAACTTTCTTGTCGTAGATCAGGATGAATGGGTTATCGAAGTCAGCTTCCATTTTCTCCGCATTTGTTACGAAGTATGGAGACAGGTAACCGCGGTCGAACTGCATACCTTCTACAGTTTTCACCTCAGTTTCAGTACCTTTTGCTTCCTCAACCGTGATAACGCCGTCTTTACCAACTTTATCCATCGCATCGGCAATCATTTTACCAATCTCAGAATCGTTGTTGGCAGAGATCGTACCTACCTGAGCGATCTCAGAGGAGTTCTCGATTTTCTTGGACTGTGAACGCAGGTTCTCAACTACGGTATGTACCGCCTTGTCGATACCACGCTTCAGGTCCATTGGGTTAGCACCAGCTGCTACGTTTTTAATACCGGCAGTGTAGATCGCCTGCGCCAGTACAGTAGCCGTTGTAGTACCGTCACCCGCCTGATCAGCGGTTTTAGAAGCAACTTCTTTTACCAGTTGCGCACCCATGTTCTCGATAGCATCCTTCAGCTCGATTTCTTTCGCTACTGAAACACCATCTTTCGTAATAGTAGGGGCACCAAATTTCTTGTCAATAATTACGTTGCGGCCTTTAGGACCTAACGTAACTTTTACAGCATTCGCCAGTTTGTCTACACCGGCTTTAATTTTGCCACGTGCATCGGCATCAAATGTGATATTCTTCGCCATAGTTTATATGATCTGATTAAGTTTTAAGATTGGTTAAGATTAAAGTACTGCCAGAATATCTGACTCACGCATGATCAGGTAATCGCCACCGTCTACGGAGATTTCAGTACCTGCATATTTGCCATACAACACCTGGTCGCCAACTTTAACCTGTGGCTTCATAAGCGTACCCTGTTCAGATACTTTGCCTTCGCCAACGGCTACTACCTCACCACGCTGTGGTTTCTCTTTAGCAGTGTCCGGAATGATGATACCAGACTTGGTCTTTTCTTCTGCTGCAGCAGGAGCTACGATCACTCTGTCTGCTAATGGTTTAATGCTGATTGACATAGTTTGTAATTGTTATTAGGTTTTATGGTTGAAATTAAACTTTGAAACCGCTGAACACCTATCATTTCCTGTGCCAAGCCTGTTTTAGCTATAGTTTAAGCCAATTTTACAGGCACGATAGCTGCCATACCTGACAACTTTGTCATTTTCTGTCACCATAGGGAACTTTTCAGACAAATGGTGATGCGGGAATGGCAGAAGCGGGCAACAAAAAAGCCAACCTTTACAAGGCTGGCTTACTTGTTATCTATTGTTATAATACTGCTTACTAGTTATTGGCAGTATCCACCATCGCCGGAATATCGCCGGCATCAGGAATAGCGGCAGAGCTGTCAGTAGCGCCTGGCAGGGCAGCTGGTGCTCCCGGTAACTGCGACTGGCGGGCACGCTCTTCGTTGATGCTTCTACCTGCACTGCCTTCGTTAGCAGAGCCAACCATCATGTGTGTGCCAAGCGTTAATACTACTAAGGCAATAGCAAAGCCCCAGGTTAATTTCTCGAGCAGGTCACCCGTACGTTTTACACCCATTAGCTGGCTGGTGCTGCCTCCAAACTGGCTGGAGAGTCCGCCTCCTTTAGGGTTTTGTGCTAGCACAACCAGAATTAGCAACACGCATATAAAAACGATAATACTGATAAGGGCGATGTACATCTTAGTTTAGGTTTTGTAATTTTTCTATCTGTTCAGCAAAGTAACTCTTTTTTTCCGGATTTTTCAAAATGAGTTGCTCATATATTTTGATGGCCTTTTTAACTTTGCCCTGTTTTAAGAAGATATTTGCCAGGCTCTCGGAGGCAATTCCTTTTTTGATCTTAGAGCTTTTAAGTGACAAATCTTCCTGTGGTTCAGGTTTTAACTTTAGGCTTGCCATAGTTTTCAGCCGTGGGTTAAGCTTCAGGAACTGGTCTATAATGTCGAGCTGCTCACTCAGGATGTTGTTTGCCGGCTGAATGGCCTTCTCCAGTTCGTGGGTCTTGTTATACTCCAGAATCATCTCCGGATGGAAGGCAAAAGGCTTAGGTCGGGTATATTCGTTTTTAAGCTGCAATACTTCCCCCATTCTGCTCGAGTTCATCCAGTAACCGAGTGCATCTTCCGCATACATGCGGTCAATTTCATCAAAGTTATAGGTTACAACAGCATCCTCGGGGTGGGTAGCCGAGACAATAGTTGCTGTTTCAGGCTCAGGGAGTTCAGCTTGTAGTGCAGGCTCTATGGTTGCAACTATAGATTCGGCTACTGGCTCCGCGACAGGTAAAACTTCAACAACCTGTTCTTCTTCCAACTCTGATAACGCAGCTGCTGTTTCGTGTAAAGAATGTGCATCCGCTTCGCTATAGTTGGTTTCCTCTAGCTCTTCTTCTGTGTCGGGTGCCTGTGTCAGCAGGTCCGTAAACGACGCACTCAGGCTGCTTATAGTCAGCAGGTCTGCCAGCTCTGAGTCGGTAGTGTCAGGTGCTTTGGCCTCAAAGCTGGTATTTTCAGCCGGAGATGCAAGCATAACTTCATCCGAAAGCTGTTCTATTTCCTCTTCTTCGGTTATAGTTACTGTGGTGAGCGGGGCATCCGCTGATGTAGCTTCGGGAGCAGGTACAGCTATTTCCTCCTGCACCTCAACCTCTTCAACTATAGTTACGGCCTCAGCCAGTTCAACCTCCGCCGGGGCAGCAGCCTCAGGTGCGGCAACTATAGTTTCTGGTTGGGTTATAGTTGTTTCAGTATCTTCAACTATAGTTGGTTGCTCGGCTATAGTTGCGGCATCAAAAGTAGGCGCCGCTGCTGGCGATGTATAGATGATGCGCTTCAGTAACTGACGGTCGGTGGCGTAGGAGGCCGCACGGCGCAGGCGCTGCGTAGAGAGCATGCTGCCTTTATCGTAAGCTGATTTGGCAAGCAGCAGGTGGGCCGTCTGGCAATAGGGGAAAGCACTGGCCACTTTTTCCAGTTCTGCCGTTTGCTGGTCGGTAATGCCC
>DATBUF010000046.1:0-3763 GCA_036516435.1 Pontibacter sp. | reverse complement strand
TTTCCTGGAATGATTTCAGAGCCACTCCTGACACGCTGAACCCGCACCATGCTGTTACGGCAGCCAACCTGGCCGTGGATACCAAATGCAGCTCCAACACGTTTGGTTATACTGTACGGTGCGTATTTCTGCCTGCGGAGTCGTGGTCTAAGAACAAGCAATCTGCAAAGCTGCTGCACCACGAACAACTACACTTCGACCTGACCGAAGTACATGCACGCCAGTTGCGTAAAGACCTGCAGGCACTGGGCACCTCCTGCCCTGCTGCCCAGCCCAGACTGGCGCAAACGGTACAAGCAGCCTTTGCGAACTGGAAAGCAGAACAGGAAAAGTTTGATGAAGTTTCCCGCCACGGCCTGGATGCCGACGTATCCGCTGCCTGGGAAGCCAGTATTGCTAAACGCCTCAAACAGCTTGAGAAATACCGTAGCTAACTATAGTTCTGTTTGTAGAGCCTTTTCAGTTCCTATTAATCAAAAGGAGCAACTATAGCTTGTATACTATAGTTGCTCCTTTGCTGTTTACCGTTGTTGACTTAAACTAAAGCTTAAGGTTTCGGTTGCTCCAGGTCTTTTGTAGCAGGTCCGGTAATTACTTTCCCGAACGGGTCGAAGCGGGAGCCGTGGCAGGGGCAATCCCAGGAGCTTTCGACATTGTTCCAGCTTACCACGCAACCCAGGTGTGTACAGATAGCCGAGCACTCGTGCCGCACGCCATCCTGATCGCAGTACACGGCAATTTTGCTGGTGCCCCTACGCATAATACTGCCGGTGCCGGGCATCACTTCCGACGGGTCCGAAACTTCACCAGGTGTTACATAGTCGGTGTACTGCGCTGCTACATTCAGGTTCTCTTTCAGGAATTCTCCGGTAGTTTTCAGGCTTACCCTGGCTGGGTCGTAAATAGCAGCCCATTCGTTCTTGCGCCCCATAATCAGGTCTGTCAGCAACATGCCGGCTATAGTTCCGTGGGTCATGCCGTGGCCGGAGTCGCCGGTAGCAATGTACACGTTATCGGCGTCGCCAGGGTTGCGGCCAATAAATGCCAGGCAATCTACAGGCTCCAGCACCTGCCCCGACCAGCGATATACCACCTCTCCGGCCATCGGGAAGCGCAGCCGCATCCAGTGCTCCAGCTCCTGAAAGTGCATCGCCGGGTAGGCATCCTGCCCGGTTTTATGATCTTCGCCGCCAATTATCAGCAGCTCTCCGGCACCATCTGGTGCCTCCTGCAAACGCACGTAGTGGTAAGGATCCTGCATATCCCAGTAAAGGGCATCCGGCACAGCGCCATTGGGTACTCTGGCTCCTATCACATAGGTGCGGTAGGGCGCCTGTTTGGTGTGCATGGTTACCTTATCGTTTACCGGCGAGTTACTGGTAACTACCAGGTGGTTAGCCGATACAGCATGCCCATCCTGGGTAACTATAGTTGCTACCGGCCCCGAGCGGAACTCTACAGCTTTACTTGAAGTATAGATGCGAACCCCCTTATCAATAAGCACATTGGCTAAGCCTGACAGGTATTCCAGCACATGAAAACGGCCCTGGTTCGGGAAGTGCAGGCAAGGCAGGTTTGTGAGGCCATCCGCAGGGCATGATTTCCGCAGGACCACATCACGCCAGCCTATCTGGTGCACGGCTTCAAGCTCTTTGGTGAGTTGCTCTTCTTCCTGCTGATTGTTGGCGAACATGTAGCCATCCAGTCGTTTAAAGTCGCAGTCTATTTTTTCGTCTTTAACGATTTCCTCAATTTTATCGATAGCAGCCATGTGGCTCTGCACTGCCAGGCGCGTTCCCTCAACGCCAAACAGCCGGATCAGCTCCGGGAAGCCATCATCAAGTGCACTGGCCAGGTGAGCAGTGGTACGGCTGGTTTCGCCGCCGCAGATGGTGTCCTTGGCTTCCAGTACGACCACTTTCATCCCCTCTTTAGCCAAAAGGTAGGCTGTAGTTAAACCGGCAATGCCGGCACCTACAATGCAAACATCGCAGGCTGTGTTCTCCTGTAGCGGCTTTGTGGCTGGCATAGTAACGCCATCTATCCAAACAGACTTGCTTGCTCCGGATTCTTTTTTCATAGTTTATAGTGTGAGCGCGTGATTGTTGTGCAGCCCAGGCCACACCATCTTTGCAACAAGAAAGACTGCATAGAACTACGGCGTACAAAGCCATATGTTGCTTGCACACCGCCACACAAAATAAGAGCTGCTGGCGTAACTGGCCTGCTTCTGTTATATTTGGTGATTCACTAAACTATAGAAAATGTACGCACCTGAAACAGCACACGAAACTATAACCTGGCAGCAATTTGAGCAGACAGATATCCGGGTAGGAACCATACTGGAGGTACACGCCTTCCCGGAAGCACGCAAGCCGGCTTACAAGCTTACGGTAGATCTGGGTCCTTTGGGTATAAAGAAGTCGAGCGCGCAGGTTACGGCGCATTACCGGCCTGAGGAGCTGGTAGGAAAGCAGGTACTGTGTGTGGTAAACCTGGGCCGGAAACAGATCGGTTCGTTTATGTCGGAAGTGCTGGTTACCGGGTTTGAGGATGAGAACAAGGCGATCGTACTGGCGCAGCCTGCTGCCCGGGTACCGAACGGCAGCAAGCTGATCTGAGCGACAAACTATAGTTTCTCTTCCGGGGCTCTCATGGGCAGGTCCATCGGCGTGCCGATTCTTGAATTACGGCGCAGTTCTATCCCCCGGCGGCGCAATGAATCTTTTTTGGACATGGTGGTTTCCTCCTCAGCGGGAGCTGTAGTGCCCTTTGTTGCCGCCATCTTTGCTTCGCGGGCAGTCAGCGTATCCAGCACTACCTCGTAGAGCTTGTCCATTTCCGGCAGGTGAGTACTATAGTAAGTGTAGGTGCTGTAAAACTGACCGGCTGTAACACCATACTTCTGCAGAATGGCCTTTTGCTGTTTGTTATACGCCATCATGGCCGTATCCGGGTAGTTGACGTTGGCCTCTATAAGCGCTTCCATGGTGTGCACATCGGCCAGAATCTGCACCATTTTAGCACGCGGTAAGAGCCCTTCGGGCGCATTGGCGTCGTTCTGCTGCTTGCAGCCCAGCAGTGCCAAGCAAAAAAGAATAGGGAAAAGTCGTT
Organism: Pontibacter sp.; assembly: GCA_036516435.1. Taxonomy (GTDB): domain Bacteria; phylum Bacteroidota; class Bacteroidia; order Cytophagales; family Hymenobacteraceae; genus Pontibacter. The sequence continues at coordinate 649 of DATBUF010000046.1, read as the reverse complement.
TCACGGATGTAAATTACGGCAATTTGTCCTAATTTTAAAATCTTACATCAGCACCACCACGGCATGAAAGAGCTTGTTCAGAAGCTGCGGAAATACGAGATACGAATCAGGAAGGCCATCACTACCCAGATGCAGGGTGATTTCCATTCGGTATTTAAGGGCACCGGGCTGGAGTTTGACGACGTGCGTGCCTACCAGTACGGCGACGACGTGCGAACTATAGACTGGAACGTAAGTGCAAAGGGGCATGGCACTTTTGTAAAAACCTACCGCGAAGAAAAAGAGCAGTCGGTGTTTCTGATGCTGGATGTGAGTGCTTCGCAAACGATAGGTACGGGCAAACAACAGAAGCTGGATGTAGGCAAGGAAATCTGTGGTGTGCTGGCTATTTCGGCAGCGCGGCAACAGAGCCAGATCGGCATTATCTGTATCTCCGACCAGAAAGAAAAATACCTGAAGCCGGCAAAAGGAATTGAGCAGGCTTACGCCATTATCAAGGCGCTGCACGAGCTACAGCCTAAATCCGCCAAAACCAACCTGGCAGCTGGCATCCGTCTTACACTGGACATCATCAAGCGCCGCAGTATTATCCTGCTGATCTCTGACTTTATAGATGTGAACTATGAGAAAGAGCTGCAGATGCTGGCCC
>DATBUF010000045.1:0-5882 GCA_036516435.1 Pontibacter sp. | reverse complement strand
CTCGTTCAGTACGATAGCCATGTGCACATGCTTGGCTTTAAAGTCCTGGAAAAGGTCAGCGATGCGTTTCGTGTCGGGGACAAAAAACGGGGCACGCACCAGCTCCTGCCAGTTAAAATCTGCTCCCTTGTTCAGGTGTGGTAACAGGTCCTTCACATAAAGTATACCCTCAATCTTATCTGTAGTTTGGCTGTATACAGGCACACGCGAGTAGCCAAACTTCCGGATTTGGGGAAGTAGCTCGGGTAATGTCAGGGATGTTTGGAAGGCTACAATATCTACGCGGGGACGCATGATCTGCCTTACCGTAATCGAGCCGAAGTTCACTACACCGCGCAGAATACGGCGCTCCTCCGGTGAGGTCTCTTCTTTTGTAAGGGCTACATCCAGGCTATGTTTCAGTTCCTGCATGGTGTGGTTGTAGCTGCGGGTCGCATACCGGTTCTCGATGCTGCTACTTATACCCATCAGGAGCCTGGCGAGCGGCTGTACAAAAGGTTTCAGTGCTATCAGGCCAGGGGCTGCTCTGCGGGCAATAATCAGCGGCCTTTTATGGGCATACACCTTTGGCAAAACCTCCCCGAAGAACACGATGAAGAACGTGGCAAACAGCATGCAGCCCACCAGCTCTGCTACACCGAGAGACCCAAACAACAACCAGGCGATATAAGCAAATAAGGTAATGATGCTTACATTGATGCCATTGTTGATGATGAGAATGTGTGTAAGCAGCTGACGCGGATCTTCAAGTAATTGAACGATGCGCCTGTCAGCAGGGTTGGGGCTGGTATTAAGCTTATCGAGCTCCTGTTCCTGCAACGAAAAAAAAGCTGCTTCCGCCCCTGAAGCAAGGGCAGAAAGCAGCAAGAGGATGATGCAGCCAACTATAGCTGCAATATATTCGATCCTGAGTAAAGCAGATGTGTTTTGAAATAACTGCAGTAAACTATAACTCAGGGGGTCTCCAGGATCTATACTTCCCAAAATGCAATCGTTAAGTTAAACATGGGTTAGAACGGCAGGTCGTCCGGCTCGTCGTTCTGCGCAATGCCAGCTGCTGCGGAGGTGCCGCCGCCGCTGTATGTACCGGCTGTAGCAGAGCTGCCGCCATAGTTGTTACCACCTTCCTGCTGGCCGCCTTCGCCACGGGTTAGCATGGTCATGTTGTCGGCTACAATTTCGGTGGAATAACGCTGGTTGCCCTCTTTGTCCTGGTACTGGTTGGTTCGGATCTTGCCCTCAATAAAAACAGACTGACCTTTGCGGAGATACTTCTCTGCTACTTCGGCCAGGCCACGCCATAGCACAATGTTGTGCCATTCTGTCTTTTCTACCCGCTGTCCGGTTTTGTCTTTGTAAGACTCGGAGGTTGCCAGCGGGAAACGGGCTACGGCTACACCGCCTTCTAAATGACGTACTTCAGGGTCTTTGCCCAGATTTCCGATCAGGATTACTTTGTTTACACTTGCCATGCTTTTTCTGTTAAATAGTTAATGATTTGGGCTACTCCGGCAACCTAGCCGGAGGCAATATGGCTTACTGAACTACAAATTTACAGATTAATTAGTTCAGTCTATAAATGTAGAAAAATCTTTGCATCTTTCAAATAGTTATTGATCAAAATTGGCTTCGGTAATTCCTCTATTTTTTCGGGAGTGTACAGGGCCAGGCGGGCTTCCTGTTCAACCTCTGACCTCAGTCTTTCGGGTAGCTGTATTGTGTAAAACTTGGCCGTGATTTTCTGGTGGCTCAGGATGTGCCTGTACTCTTTGCGTGGGGGCAGGAAGTGATCTGCCGAGGCTGGTATTCCCGCTGCATTCAGCTCTTCCATCAGGGCTTCCGGCGCAAGGTGTTTGTCAGTGCTCTCGTGCAGGTAAAAGTCGTACAGCCCCTGCCATATATCACCTTCCAGTCTTTTGCGCATGTAATACTGCCCTTGCCAGGTAAACACCAGGTAATGGAAAAAACGTGGCCGTGCCGCTTTAGCCTTTGCTTTTACCGGAAGTTCCTGCACCAGGCCGTGCGTAAAAGCAAAGCAGGATTGCTGCAGGGGACAGAACATGCAATCGGGCATAACCGGGGTACATTGTATAGCTCCAAACTCCATAATGGCCTGGTTGTAAATGTCGGGTGCATCGGCAGGTATCAGTTGGTTAGCCTGCTGCTGAAATACTTTTCGCGAAGCCGGCTGCGCAATGTCGTCTGATATGCCGAATACCCGCGCTAGTACCCTGAAAACATTCCCGTCCAGCACGGCCACTTTCTCCCGGAAAGCAAAAGAGGCAATAGCGGCTGCAGTATAGCTGCCAACTCCCTTTAGTTTCTGTAAGTCGTTATAGTTATCCGGAAAAATACCGCCGAATTCGTGCACTATTTGCCTAGCTGTAAAATGCATGTTGCGTGCCCGGGAGTAGTAGCCAAGCCCCTGCCATAGGCGCAGTACTTCATCTTCAGGAGCTGCCGCAAGATCCTGTACAGTAGGGTAAGCTTCGGTAAACTTCTGGTAATAGGGTAGGCCCTGGTTTACACGCGTTTGCTGCAGGATAACTTCTGATAGCCAGATGAAATACGGGTTTGTTGTAGTCCGCCATGGTAGGCTTCTTTTGTGATGCTGATACCAGCTTATCAGGGTTTGGGAGAAGTAGGGCAGGTTTTGGGCCATGAGGTGTGTTGCAGCTGTGTGGTATGGTAGAACTGATAAAGTTATAGTTTTGTTGTGACAGGAGGGTGCATAAGGGTAGTTTGCAGCACCTGCTCCAGGGCAGTGAAATGCCTGCCTGCAGTGCTGCGGAACAGTTGCAGACAGGCTTAAGTTATAGGAATTTATACTTAATAATTTAAGGATAAAACTTTTACATCTCGAAAAGTAAAATTACCTTTGTGCCCCGAAATTTACGGATATGGTGCGGCTGGCATCGGTTTATATTAGAAATTTATCATATTTTAAAATTTATAAATCTTAAGAAAGTGACTAAAGCAGAAGTAATATCAGAAATTGCTGATAAAACAGGGATTGATAAGGCTGATGTTCAGGCTACCATCGAGGCTTTTTTTAAAGTTGTAAAAGACTCAATGGCTGATGGAAATAACATCTATGTGAGAGGTTTTGGAAGCTTTGTGAATAAGAAGCGCGCCAAGAAAGTAGCTCGTAACATCTCTAAAAACACATCAATCATCATCGACGAGCACTTTATTCCGAGCTTTAAGCCATCAAAAACCTTTATAGCGAAGATTAAGAACAGTAAAAAAATTAAAGAACTGGCTCATTCTTAATTCTTTCGTATCTTTGCCGACTGATTTTTGCTAACGATACATTTACAACACCTTAAATTATAGAGATGACACGTAACCAGATTATATTAGTTATAGTGGCCATTGCCCTGATAGCAGGTATTTTTCTGCTTCCTAAAGTGGTTGTAAATGAGAAGGATAAAGATGGGTTGGCAAAGAATCAGGCCGGGAGCACTATACCGGAAGGTCATTCAGCAGACGATGGGCATGGGCACGGCGAGGAAACCACTACCAGCACTAATGCTGCCGATCCGCACGCTACTGCTACGCCGCAGCAACTGATGGAGCTGGCCACTGTAAGAGCCCGCTACAACAAAGCTACTGATAAGCAGCAGCGTACGTTGCTGGCAACAGAGCTGGCTGAGGCCTACGCTACCGCCGGTAAGTATGACAGTGCCGGATATTACTTTGAAACTGTAGCGCAGGCAAGGCCAGGCGAGCGTGCTTTCCGTAAAGCCGGCGATAGCTACTTTGAGGCTTTTACCTATGCCGCCTCTCAGGAGCGTGCTGCTGAGCTGGGGACTAAAGCCCGTACGATGTACGAGCAGGTGCTTAAAAACAACCCTGCCGACCTGGATGCTAAAACAAATGTAGCGATGACGTACATTGCCAGCCCTAACCCGATGCAGGGTATAACATTGCTGCGTGAGGTAATTGCTACAAATCCGAACAACGAGAAAGCCCTGTTTAATTTAGGTATACTTTCAATTCAGTCGGGGCAATACGACAAAGCTGCTGAACGATTCCAACACCTGGTAGAGGTAAATCCTGAGCACGTGGAGGGCAACTTTTACCTGGCAGTATCGCTGGCTGAAACCGGCAAAACAGAAGAAGCAAAAGCCTTGTTCAACAAGGTGAAAAAGATGAAGAATGACCCGGCGCTGGTAGCCTCTGTAGACGAGTACCTGGCCCGAATGAAATAACATTAAAGAAATTAGTTACAACAAATAAACTTCAAGACTATGCCTTGCGGAAAAAAAAGAAAAAGACATAAGATCGCTACACACAAAAGAAAGAAGCGCCTAAGAAAGAACAGACACAAGAAGAAGTAATTACTTCTGTGTTTTAGGGAGCCCACTTTGCTACCGCAATAGTGGGCTTTGGTCTATACATCCACCTAATCTTTGAGAGAAATTGAGTAATGAACTAATTATCAATTCTACTCAGGATGGAGAACGCATTGCACTCTTACAGGATAAACGCTTAGTAGAATACCACTACGAGCGTAAAGATACCAACTACATAGTTGGCGATATCTTTCTCGGTACTGTAAAGAAAGTAATGCCAGGCCTTAATGCTGCCTTTATTGATATCGGGTACCAGAAAGATGCTTTCCTGCATTACCATGATCTGGGCGCCAATATCAAAACACTGAACAAGTTTGTGAAGGTAGCACAGACTCAGAAGAACGCATCGCCGAAACTAAACCAGTTAAAATTTGAGCCCGAGATAGACAAACTGGGCAAAATAGCTGACGTGCTTAAAAAAGGGCAGCAGCTGTTAGTGCAGATTGTAAAAGAACCTATCTCAACCAAAGGGCCGCGCCTGTCCTGCGAGATTTCACTTGCCGGACGGTATCTGGTACTCGTGCCGTTTTCGAACACGGTAAGCGTATCTAAAAAGATCGTCAGCAAAGATGAACGCGTCCGTTTAAAACGCCTGATCACTTCGATCAAGCCGGAGAACTTTGGGGTGATCATCCGTACGGTGGCCGAAGGGCGTGATGTGGCAGAACTCGACAGAGACCTGCGCAACATGCTTACTAACTGGGAAGAAGGCTTTACAACGCTGAAAACAGCAAAGCCTTGCGACAAGATCATTGGCGAACTTGGTCGTTCTTCTTCCATTTTGAGAGATTTGCTAAACGAAAGTTTTGACAGCATAGTAGTGGACGATGTCCAGCTATATGACGAGATCAAAACATACATCGGCAGTATTGCACCGGATAAAATGAAGATCCTGAAGCAGTACTCCGGCAAAACTAAAACCTTTGAACACTACCACATTGAGAAACAGCTAAAAGCTGCTTTCGGGAAAACAGTGACGATACCAGGTGGCGGATACCTGGTAATTGAACACACCGAAGCATTGCATGTGATTGATGTAAACAGTGGGAATAAATCTAATACCGAAACCGATCAGGAGGCCACGGCTCTGAACGTGAACATGATGGCAGCACGCGAAGTGGCTCGCCAGCTGCGTCTCCGGGATATAGGTGGTATCATTGTAATAGACTTCATTGACATGAAGTCGCCGGAAAACCGCCAGAAAGTATACGAGGTTGTTAAAGACGAACTTAAGAGAGACCGTTCAAAATCTACTGTTCTCCCAATCTCAAAATTCGGCCTGATGCAGATTACGCGTCAGCGTGTAAGGCCGGAGCAAAATATTATAACCGGGGAAGTTTGCCCTACCTGTGGCGGTACCGGTAAAATATCAGCCAGCATATTGGTGACTGATGAAATTGAAGCAGCTGTAGACGACCTGCTTGTAAGCCACAACCACAAGAACTTAACCTTGTACCTGCATCCGTTTGTGTACGACTACTATACAAAGGGGCTTATCTCAAGGCAGGTAAAATGGTTCTTTAA
>DATBUF010000044.1:0-8040 GCA_036516435.1 Pontibacter sp. | reverse complement strand
GAACTGGTAAACGGATCGGGGGCCAGGAAGCGGTTGAGCACCAGCAACGAGAATACCTGTTTGTTCATTTCTGCCTCATCGGTGCGAAGGTTGCCCAGGCTGGTTGCCACTTCGCGGGGCATCTGGCCCTGCTTGTTTTCGGGTACCTGTATGTCAAAGCTAATGTCGGGTTTCAGCATTTCGCCTTCTACCTGCACGTATACCTGGAAAGGCAACTCGTTTCGCAGGATAGGGTCCTGCGTGCCGCCTATCTGCGAGGCAACCAGCTCCAGCGGCGCCGTTTCTACGGTATAAATGGCTGTAACCTGCATGTTAGCCTGCAAAGGGTCTCCGGTCCAGGCAATGTAGCTGCCTTTCGTAATATCCAGTTCCCGCGATACGAGGTCATAAAAGTCCATGCTATACTTGCCATCCGTTATCTCGTAGCGCCCCGTCATGTTTAGTTGTCCGCTTGGCCTCATACCAAAGTATAGCGGGTCGGCGGTGCCTCTTACCACCAGGTTGTCGCCGGTGGTCGGGTCCAGCACAATCGTGATCGGTGTTTTGTCGGTTACATAGATTTCGGTGGCAATGTCGGCGCCCATAAAACCGGTAAGCTCTGTTGTGTCGTTCAGGTTGCTGACAATGGCTGTCAGAGAGTCGTTGAGGTTCACAAACTCCACAATACCCTCCCGCGCTGCTGCGCCTACCTCATCTGCCGGAATTACCATCGTAAAGTTAGAGCCATCCAGCACCCGCACATCTGTTGCAATAACGGGGGTAACCAGGTCGCCGGTTATAGTAGCGCCGGCATCAATAAACACTTTGCCATAAAACAGCCCGTTGTCCTGCACGGTAGAGTTCAGGGCCAGGAACTTATCGGTATTTACTTTCAGGTCGAAGCGGTAGTCGGTATAGTTTCGGGTGTAGATGTTGCCGGTTACATCCAGGGTATTGCCCAGCGAGTCGGTAATGGTAAAATCAGGAAAGCCGATGCCGTTCTCGCCAAATACAATACGCTCGTTCTGCAACTTATAAAGTGAGCCCAGTTGTATCAGGGTAAACTGTGCCTGGTTAAAGTTCAGGTCCCCGATGATGTTGGGGTCGGATAAGGTGCCCGAAATGCGCAGGTTACCGCGGGCATTTCCTCCCAGGTTTTTAACAAATTCCTCGGCAAAGCCCTGGAACGAGGCGATGTTCAGGTTGGCAATGTTGGCTGTAAGGTTGAGCAAAGTGGCATTGGGTTGCACTTCCACAAAACCATCTACCAGCAACTGGTTCCCGTTGTCGGTGAGGCGGGCATCTATAGTATAGCGGTTGTTGGCTGCCGTACCCGCTACCAGCGCCAGGTCGCCTACCGGCACGCCCTCGTAAGCAAAATCAGTCACGGTAATATCAGAGGTAAAGCCCGGTGTGCTGGTCATGATGTCGCGTAGGGTGGCGGTACCGTTTATAGTTCCGGCCATCAGGCTGTCGCTTTGCTGGAAAGAGCGGGTAATGTACTCGAGTTCGAAGTTTTTGAAAGTGGCTACAAGCGGTGCTTCCGGACCCACAGCGCCCTGACTGTTCAGGGAGAGGCCCATGTTGTTATGCTGCAGGTTGATGTTGTTGGCGTAAATAAAGTTAGTGCCGAATTGCAGGTAATTGTCTTCGGGCACGGTCCAGGTATCGCCGTTTATAACCAGCTGTTCCGGGTTAAAAGCAAACCGGTACCCTTTGCCCAGGCTGTTGAGCACACCACCTACTACAAACTTGGCAGCAGTACTGTCTTCGGCTACAGCCAGGCGCAGCACCAGGTCGTTGTCTCGGGCGGCTCCGGTAAGCGCTACGTCTTTAGCCCTGAGCGATGGCGACAGCAGCTGGTTCAGGTCCAGGCTATAGTTCAGTGCGTCGCGGTCGCCGCGTACCTGCATGGTCAGGCCGTTCAGGGTATAATCTGTATACTTTATGCGTGTAAAGCCCCCATCCATTTTAAAGACTTGTGTCTGCCCGTTGTAAGAGCCCGTAATAGGCCCGGCAGGTTGTAGTTGTGACAAGCCTGGTACAAACGAGGTAATAATGCCGGTCTTCTTCAGGTTAATGTCGAAGGTAAAATCCTCGAGGTTCAGGTTGGCCGGGTAAGGCGGATCGGGCTGTAGATCGAAGTAGTTGGAGAAGTGCTTCTGCAGGGCTGTTGGGAGCGTCTCCAGTGTGTTCCCGAACTTCATGTTGGCTGCTACAATATCCGAGCGGAGTTGTATGGCAGTGTTGCCTTTTTGCTGTTGCAGGTTCAGCATCAGCGAATCGACGGGATATACCTGCTGGTTAAGCTGCACCACCAGTTGCTGCGCATTCAGGGTACCGCTCAGGCTGCTGGCATCGGCGCCTTTAAAGTTGCCCTGCAGGTTGCCTTTTATGCTCAGCGGCTCGGCGTACAGGTTCAGCGCCTTCAGGTTGGCTTCGTTCAGGGCCAGCGTAAAGTTATAGTTGGCATTTTCCGTATCGCGCAGGTTAAAGGTGCCGTCCAGGGCCAGGTTCAGGTTAGGATCTGCAGCGCGTGCTTTTACATCGTACACATTTTTATTGATCGCGGCATCAACTACTATGTTGTTATAGTTGTAGTTGTTGTACCCAAACTTTGCCAGCCGGGCTTTTACATCGGCAACCATCGTTTCGGGACTCAGGCCGCGGCCATTGGCCGTAATGGTACCGGCTACGGTGCCAAGCCCCAGGCTGTCGGTGAGCAGTTTATCCAGTGCCAGGCCGCCTGTTTTTATAGTTGCGCTAAACGACTCATTCGCACCCATATCCACATCGGCAGTCATGTTGCCAATAGAGCTGTTGATTCGGGTACGGGCATCAAAATTGGTCAGGCCTCCTTCTACAGTACCCTCTACCCGTATTCTTTCCGGTATCCGGATGTTTGGCGGAATGGTGCCGGGCGGTGCAAAGGCCAGTATCGTAGCGCGGGTGGTCTGTAGTTCGTTTACATCCAGGTCCAGGTATAGTTTGTCGGGGTTGGTGGCATTGCGGATGGTGCCGCTCACATTTACTTCTGTTCCTTTCAGCCCCGAGGCCCGCAGGTTACGCACAATCATGTTATCCACGCTGCCCTCTACGTCGCCGCTCAGTTGCAGGGTAGCGTTCGCAATGCTCTTAAAAGAGGGGTTCTGCCGTAGTTCCGGCATAAAGTACAACACATCCTGCATACCAATGCGGCTGTCCGTAATGTTCAGGTCCAGTTGCGTATTGCCGGGTTTCTCGGCCAGCGCATCCAGCGAACTATAGCGGATAGCCAGGTCGCGTCGAAGACGGCTGTTGCCGGTCTGCAGGTCCAGGCCGGTCAGCTGTGTTTCTACAGAATCGAAAAGAATGTTGGCCTGCAGGTTTTTCACCATAAAGCCGCTTTTTTCTTTAAGCTGCAGTTGCCGGAGGTCTACGGAGGTGCGGTTTAAACTATAGTTCAGGTCGTTTGCCTGCAGCACCACATCGGTAAAGTACAGGTGGTCATAGTCCATGCCGCGCGGCTGGGCAGGGGTGTTAAAGTTGTCGAACTTGATATTGACGCCGGAGATGTCTGTTTTGTCTAAGGTAACTACCCAGTTTACCGGCTGCCCTTGCGTCTTCTCCACCGATTTATCTAAGTTCTTCACCGTTTCCACAGGGTTCACGGCCAGCGAATCGCTTGGCTTATACTTTTCCTGGGCATACACAATGTTGGAGTTGTGCAGGTCCAGGCTGCTGAGGTCTACGCGAGCGTTGGGCAGGTCGATTTTATCTGAAGTGAGTGCTGCCTTGCCTAAATCCAGTTCTATGCGTTGTTCGGCCACCCTGTTTTCGTAGCGCAGGCGTATGTTTTCCAAATCCACTTTGTTCAGCCCGAAGTCGAACGTAATAGGAGCCGGCTCCGATGGAGGCGGCAGTTTGGTCTGGATGTAGTTGATCCAGGTGTTTTTAAGTTTGATGTTGTTTACCAGGTACTTTTGCTCTTCCAGGTTCAGTTCATCCATGGTGGTGGTCAGCTGCCCTACGTTGGTCTCGATCAGGTTGCCACCAGCCTCATCTTTAAAGCTTACCCGTACTTTGTTCAGGTTTATCACATCCAGGTTTATGGCCATGGCAGTGGTATCCGCGGGGGTAGTGGTGGCGGTCGTATCTGTAGCAAAGGCCTCCATCAGGAAATCGAAGTTAGATGTGCTGTCGGGGCGGATGTGCAGGTTCAGCCGGGCATTATCGAGGTCTATTTTGCTGATGCTGATCTCCCCGCGCAGCAGGCCAAGTATCTTCATGTCCACGCCCAGGCGCCCGCTGTACCAGAGGGTGTCCTGCTGCTTGTCTTCGATGTACACTTCCTTTAATACCAGCGAATTACGCCAGTCGGTAGTGAACCCGCCAATGCTTACCCGGGTGCCCAGCATACCCTCCAGGTAATCGGCCCCCTCTTTGGCAGCAAAAGTTTGCACACGCGGTATTTGCAGGGCAATCACGATGATTACCACCAGGGCTACTATAAACAGCAGCAGGCCAAGAAGGACTTTGGCCACCACTTTTCCGATATGTTTAGCAGATGCGATAGGTCTCTCGAGTTTAAGTTCTGCTTTGCCTTTACGGAATTATGCAAACAAGGATAGGGGAGTATGTGGCTGATTCGCTGATTTTTGCGAGAGACAGTCAAGTTTATAGTTGAGGTGTATTTAAAAAGTATAATTTAAAATGCAATTTATAGTTATTGGTCACTCGTGAGCGGTAAACAGCATTGGCATGCTGGAGCAGGTATAATGTTGGGAAGAGCGTTTAAGGTGGAGTTTTTATGCTGAAAGAGTAGTCTGGATGACGAACCCAGCAAAATACATTAGCGTAAAACCAGATATTTTTAAATAAAGCAGATGGAGGTGCGCTCCGGCACTTCCTGCTATCCTCTTTTGTACAGGCTTCCGGCATAGGGTTCGCTTGTCTGGCTTATGTAAGGTTCGTTTCACCTCAGTAGATTACAGCACCTATGGCAATCGCAATTATAGGAGGGGGCCTCAGCGGCACGCTAACGGCAATTCACTTGCTTCGGAAGGCTACAGCCAGCGAAACTATCTACCTGGTAGAGCAGGACAGGTACAGAATGAACCGTGGTATTGCGTACTCCAGCCAGTTAGCTTTTCAGCCCCTCAATGTTCCGGCATCCGCGATGAGCCTGTTTCCGGAGCAGCCCCTCGACTTTTATGAATGGCTAGTAACACACCAGCAGCGTTATAAAAAACACGTAAAGCAGCCTGTCAGCAAAGACGACTTTATACCTCGTTTCATTTTCGGAGATTATCTGAAGAGCAGGCTGGAAGAAGCTGAAAGGTTCGCGTCAGAAAGGGTAAAGCTTGTTAGAGTTTACGATGAGGCAGTAGCAGTTCACAAAGCAGGTAACACCTTTCGGATTGCTTTCAGAGAACAGGAAACTATAGTTGCCGGCAAAGTAGTGCTGGCAGTAGGCAACTTGCCGCCAAGTAATCTGCCAATACCCAATACTGCGTTTTACCAGAGCAACAGCTACATGGCCTCTCCGTGGGGCGCCAAAGCACTGGCAAATTTACCTGCTGCGGCGCCGCTGTTACTTATCGGGTCAAGCCTGACGATGATAGACCTGGTAGGGAGTCTGCACGCTGCTGGCCATACAGGCAAAATCTACGTTGTATCGCGGCACGGATTACTGCCACAGCCTTTTGATGTAAACACACCGCCATACCAGTTCAAGTTACCTGCTCCTGTCTGCTGTTCGGTACTGGAGTTGATGTGTTTTATCCGGAAGGAAATTAAACAAGCCGAAAGACAAGGCTATACCTGGCGCAGTGTGCTGGATGACATGCGGGAGCATATCCCGGCTATCTGGCAGGCTTTTCCGCTATCAGAAAAGAAGCAGTTTCTGCGCCATGCACGCCCCTACTGGGAAACCCACCGCCACCGGATGCCTGCCAGTTCAGCAGCACTTATTGATGTATTACAGCAGCAGGGCCAGCTGGAGCTGATTGCAGGAACTATAGTTGACATGGCAGATGAAGGAAATAAGGCCCGCGTTACTATAAAAAGGCGGAAGCAAACTATAGCTGAAACTATAACAGTTAGCCGCGTAATCAACTGTACCGGGCCTGAGAGCGATTTCACAAAAATAAAACTGCCTCTGGTGCAACAACTGCTGGCGGATGGCATGATAAAGCCCGATGCCTTAAGGCTGGGTCTGGTAACTGCCCCTGACGGTACGTTGGTGGGTGAAAGCGGAATGCCGGTTGATGGTTTTTACACGGTTGGGCCGCCCCGAAAAGCTGTGCTGTATGAGTCAACTGCACTGCGCGAAATACGGCAACAGGCAAATGAGCTGGCCTGTAACCTGCTGCAGGAAAATAACCACTATGAACGGAATGCACTTATTTCCTGATTTCCAGAGTAAGGGCGAACTATAGTTTACTGCTGGCTTTAGTGTTTTGTCTGATCAGGATGCTTGTATTTCCAAACTATAGCAACTATAAAAAAGGAGCCGCAATTTATAGTTGCGGCTCCTTCTCTGTTTAAACTATAGCCAGTTTAGCTGGCCAGTTTTAAAGTGTGGGTGTAAACATAGTTCACAAAATCATCTACAGTGTAGACGGGCACCTCATCAGGTATGGTCAGGTGGTACGTCTTTTCTACTTTCAGAATTACATCAACCACATCCACTATATCCAGCCCCAGGGTTGTCAGGTCTCGGACTTCCAGTAGTTGGTTGCGGTTAATTTTGGTAACTGATGTGATGATCTTTACCACTTTATCTTGAATTGCCTTTTTATCTGGGGTTGCAGTTGTCATGGCATGTAAGCATAAATATAGCCTGTAGTTTGTTGTGATATAAGCTTGCAGAGGCCAGAGACCTCCGCAAGCTCCTCACGGAACAGGTAAGTATGAAAAAGAATTTAATCTTAGTGTGCAAACTCGTGCGCCATCTTCTTGCCTTCCAGCTCGGCAGTTTCGCGCTCCAGTTCTTCCTGCGTTTTATCTACCAGCTCGATCTTGGTTTTCTTATCCCAACCAAACTTGGCAAGTATGCGGTCGAAGCCGTAGTAGATGATCGGCACCACAATCAGGGTCAGGAACATCGAAGAGCTTAGACCACCGATCAGCGCCCAGGCCAGGCCGTTTTTGGTAGCGGCTACCGAACCACCTGCCAGGGCAATCGGCAACATACCAATCACCATGGCCAGCGTTGTCATCAGGATCGGACGGAAACGGATACGAACTGCTTCGATCAGGGCTTCCTTCACTTCCACGCCTTCATCTTTCAGCTTGTTGGTAAAGTCAACCACCATAATGGCGTTCTTCGCTACCAGACCAATCATCATGATAATACCCAGGATAGAGAAGATGCTCAGCGACTGTGCTGCCAGTGCCAGGGCAAGCAAGGCCCCGATAATTGCCAGCGGAATAGAGAACAGTACCACCAGCGGATACACGTAAGAGTCGTAGAGCGCCACCATAATCAGGTACACGAAGATGATGGAGGCCAGCAGGGCAACACCCAGCGTACCGAAGCCTTCGCTCTGGTTTTTCAGGTTACCACCGTACTCGATGCTCACACCGGCAGGCATTTTAAGCTCTGCTACTTTGGCCTGGATATCGGCACCCACCGAACCCGATGGACGGCCAATTACCTGCGAGTTCACGTTTACGGAAGTTACACGGTTGTAACGCTCCAGCTGCGACGGACCAGTAGACTGGCGAATATCGGCGAACTGCGCCAGGCGCACCAGTTTACCCTGGTTGTTCACGAATGACAGGTTCCCAATATCGGTTACGCTTCGACGGTCGAACTCATCCAGGCGGATGTTGATGTCGTAGTCTTCGGTACCGGAACGGAAAGTAACATCAGAGTTACCGCTGAAAGCCAGCTGCATGCTTGCACCCACGTTCTCCAGCGACAGTCCTACGTTTGCCATCTTGTCACGGTCTACCACCACCTCAATTTCAGGGTTACCGCCTTCTACCGACATTTCCACGTCTACAGTACCATCCACGCTTTCGGTTACACCCATTATTCTCTCGGCAAATGTCATTACCGAGTCGAGGTTAGAG
>DATBUF010000043.1:0-2208 GCA_036516435.1 Pontibacter sp. | reverse complement strand
TAGTCGGCTAAGCGGGCGGGCTTTATAGTTACCGTTTTCACATCGCCGGGCACAAACACATATACTTTTACCGAGTGCAGGCGTGTATCAAAGTCCTGGCCTTCGTACAGGCGTATAGTGGAGCTAAAGCGGTACTCGCGCTTGCGGGTGCGGGTGCTGAGCAGGTTCCCGAACTCACCTACCAGCGATAACACTGCCCCGGTTGGCGTAGTCAGCTTCGAGAGATTTACCAGCTGGTTAGCTACCAGGTTAAATACCTGATCGCCTTCGTCGTTGGTGACAGCTTTAGCGTTTATAGTTGCATCAATGTTATTCTGGGTAGAGGAAAGCGGCATTTTATCGATGATGCGCACTACTTCCAGGTTATCACTTACCTGCGTTTTATAGTTGTTGTTCTCCTGGTTTACATAGAAGTTATAAAGCGGGTACACGATCTCATCGTTACCGAAGAGCTTCATGTTTTTAAGCTGCGCCGTTATAAACAGGTACTCCAGCTGCTGACGGTAACGCTTTTTGGGCTTTTTAACGCCTTGCTCCAGCTCGTTGAGCACACGGGTAAACTTGCTGCCGTTAAAGAGGTAAATGTCAGTACTCAGGTACTGCCACTCATCCGAGAACTCAAATTTATCAGTATAAGTATAGCCTAGCCGGGTCTCAATATTTTTCTGGGCAAACAACTGTTGGCTGCACAACAGGAATAGTATAACAAGTATAAAATTTCTCATGTGTAAGTACTGGTCTGTAGCCGGGGTTTTGCGTATACACCCCTGAAAGCATATAGCTAAAACGTAGACAGCATAACGCTGACACCTGTGCTATAGTGCTTTAAAATTGCAAATAAAATCTCTAGCATCACAGACCTTGTACACAAAACAAATTACATAATAACATGAAGGCCCTACTACCGATCACCTTATTTATACTTTGCCTTGTTGTAGTACAACCTGCCACTGCACAGCAAGGCCACGGGCACACCACAGCCACTGCCAAATCTCTCTCCGAGTCAGAAAAGATCAGCCAGTTAATTGAGGTTGTACGCCAGATGAAGGGGGCTACCTTTATCCGGAATGGCACAGCACACACCTGCCAGGAGGCAGCCGAACACCTGGAGGCCAAGTGGAGGAAGCACAATAGCAAAATCAAGTCAGCTGAGGACTTTATCACCTACCTGGCTACTAAGTCATCGACAAGTGGTGAACCGTATATGATTCGGTTTGAGGATGGCAGCGAGACACCTACTGCCGAAGTGCTACGCGAGGCGCTTGGGCAATTAAAGTAGGCGCTCGGCGTTTGACTTATACTGGTGTACTGTATTTGTTCATAAACGCGCAGCAGATTGGTTGCGTACACAAGCGAGATTAAACAATGTCAACATCCATGCTACAGCTTTTAGAAGAATCGAAAGGAGACCTGGTGGCGTTCCGCATATCGGGCCATATTGATAAAAACGATTACGATGTAATGCTGCCGGTTCTGGAAGAAAAAATAAAGCAGTACGGAAAGATTAACGTGTATGCCGAAATGCAGGAAGTAGAAGACTATAGTTTGAAAGCACTATGGGAAGAACTCAGGTTTGATTTCCGGCATGCTGCCGATTTTAAGAAAGCAGCTCTGGTAGGCGAGCAGCAGTGGCTGGACTGGCTTACGGTTGCTGCATCGCCGTTTACAACAGCTAAAGTAAAACGCTTTACCCTGGAACAGCGCCAGCAAGCTCTCGACTGGATACAAACTCCTGAAGAAGCATAAACTATAAGCAAACACGTAACGGAGCGGGCTATACTTTTACACAAGTATAGCCCGCTCCGTTTTAGCGCTAAACTATGGCCTTGAAGCTATCTGGCGAAGTGCATCGCGCATTTCGGTTAGCAGCACTTCTTCTTTAGTTGGGGCAGGCGGCACTGCCGGAGCCGCAGCTTTTTTACGCATCAGGCGGTTCATAGCTCTTATCAGCATAAAAATAATAAAGGCCAGAATAATAAAATTGAGCAGCACGGTTATAAAGTTACCCCAGGCAAATACAGCTCCCAGTTTACGGGCCTCTTCCAGTGCCAGGCCGGTAGGTACGTCGGCGGAGAGCGGAATATACAAGTTAGAGAAGTCTATGTCGCCGACAACTTTGCCTACGAGTGGCATAATAAGGTCGTTAACTATAGAATCCACAATACGACTGAATGCTGCGCCAATGATCACGCCCACGGCCAGGTCCAT
>DATBUF010000042.1:0-2070 GCA_036516435.1 Pontibacter sp. | reverse complement strand
TGCTGGTCGAATGCTTTTTTAATGCGGATGATGGCGTCGCTCTTGGCGCTCACGTAATCGTACTGCCTGCCATAGTTTACCCAGAACCTCGCTTTAAAATTGATAGCGCTCTCGGCAAACTCATCATAAACTACCTCAACGTCGCGGGTTTTCACACGGTTCTTTACATCCTGCAGGGCCTCTGTTACAATGCGTTGCACCCGCTCCAGGTCCTCGTTATATGAGATGCGCACATCCAGGTCTATGCGCCGGATGCCATGAAAAGAGTAGTTGGTAACCGGGTTCTCAAACACCATCTTGTTAGGCAGCTTCACCAGCTCACCGGTTACTTTCCGGATGTCCACAGTTCTGAGCGAAATACGCTCGATTACTCCGAAATACGAATTCGTTTCGATGACGTCTCCTACTCCGAAAGGTTTTTGCACCGCGATGATGGTGCCCGAGATAAAGTTGGCAGCAATATCCTGAAATGCAAAACCGAGCGCCAGACCGGCTATACCCACACCAGCCAGCAACGACACAACTACACTATCCAGCTTCAGTACGCTCAGCACCAGCAGGAATCCCACCATCAGCAGGCACAGGTAGAGCAGCGTAGAGATCATGTTATTAAGCGCAGGACTATGAGAGAAGCGGCCTATTACCCGGTCCAGCCCCTTGCGGATAAGGCGGGCTACATAGAACGTAACCACCAGGATAATAAGGGCCAGGAACAGGTTGGGCAGCATCAGTACCAGGTGCCGGAGCCATAGTTCCAGTTTGGTCAGCAGCAGGTCGAGGGCTTTATCAATATCGTTCATAAACTATAGTTACCAGGTTAAGGAGCCGGTGTTCTATGCCCATACTTTCGTTCCCTGGGTACAGTTGCGGCACATTTCCACTTCGGCTCTGGAGCGGAGCACTGCCTGCCGGAACCGGTTGTACTCCGGGCTACGCCATACACCGGCAAATTTTTCTTCTTTCAGATCACCTAATCTATAAGCAGCATCCTTATCGAAACAGCAGGGCACTACCAGGCCGTCCCAGGTTATCACACAGGAGTGCCACATCTTCCAGCAATGGTTCAGCAGCTTGTTTTTGATGCTATAGTTGCCATTGCCGTTGTTTTTGTAGCGCGAGTAATAATCTATAGTTGGAATAAGCGGCGAGCCATGCGCATAGTCGTAGATCTGGGCGGTTTTAAATACTACTTCATCTACCCCTAACTCCCGGGCCAACACCTTCACATCGTTTAGCTGATGCTCGTTGGGCCGCACCACTAAGAACTGAAACATGATGTGCGGGGTCTTCGACTTCAGTTCCTTTTTCCACTTTACTACTTGGCGGGTACCTTCCAGCACCTTGTCCAGCTTGCCCCCCACGCGGTAGGCTGCATACGTCTCCTGTGTAGTGCCATCAATGGATATAATAAGCCTGTCAAGCCCCGATTCTACTGTTTGCCGGGCAGTGTCGTCGTCTAAATAATGCGCGTTGGTTGAGGTGGCCGTATAAATACCGCGGCTGCTGGCATAGCGCACCATCTCCAAGAACTGTTTGTGCAGGTAAGGCTCCCCCTGGAAATAAAAGATCAGGTACAGGAGCCTGCTATGCAGCTGGTCGATGATGTGGCGGTAAAGCTCCGGTTGCAGCATGCCGGTAGGGCGCGTAAACGACCGCAGGCCACTGGGGCACTCAGGGCAACGCAGGTTACAGGAGGTGGTCGGCTCCAGGGAAATGCTTACAGGCATGCCCCAGTGCACAGCCCTGCCTGTAAAGCGGGCATAAAGGTAACTCGCTACCACCTGCCCCGCATTAAGCATACGCCTCCACGTCATCTTCGACAAAAAGTTAAGTCCGTCTTTAAGATGTAGGTTCATGTGGCATTGCGTGTGCTGTAAAATAGGCTGCAAAAGTTAGGGGCAACCAACCGGCTGCCCCTAAGTTATACGTTACGGCTCTAAAAGCCTAGGCTATAGTTTCCTGTTAGTATCTGAAAAGTGCTTTTACGTTGGCACTGCCATCTGCTGATGCCTCGCTCAGGCCATTGTAGCTGCTCACGAACACCCGGCCACCCTGCGCCAGTGTTTTAGT
>DATBUF010000041.1:0-14874 GCA_036516435.1 Pontibacter sp. | reverse complement strand
GTTAGGAGCTGTTGCAGAAGTATTTGTTGAACTTGCGTAACAAAATATGTAATTTTGGGTTTTCACTTGAAAAGCATAAAAAATGGTAGATACATATCTGAAGTACAAAGTAAAAGACATTTCGCTGGCTGAGTGGGGCCGCAAGGAGATAAAACTAGCTGAAGCTGAAATGCCTGGCTTGATGGCTATCCGTCAGGAGTATGGCCCGAGCAAGCCGCTGGCAGGCGCCCGCATCGCTGGCTGTCTGCACATGACCATCCAAACGGCTGTGCTCATCGAAACACTGGTTGAACTGGGTGCTGAGGTTACCTGGTCTTCTTGCAACATTTTCTCTACACAGGATCATGCTGCCGCTGCCATTGCTGCTGCCGGTATCTCTGTTTACGCCTGGAAGGGTATGACCGCCGAAGAATTTGACTGGTGCATTGAGCAAACCCTTTTCTTTGGGGAAGACCGCAAACCATTGAACATGATCCTGGATGATGGTGGTGACCTGACCAACATGGTGCTGGACAAGTATACCGAACTGGCTCCAGGTATTAAAGGCTTATCAGAGGAGACAACCACTGGTGTGCACCGCCTGTACGAGCGTATGAAGAACGGTACACTGACGATGCCTGCCATTAACGTGAACGACTCTGTTACCAAATCCAAGTTCGATAACAAGTATGGCTGTAAGGAATCTCTGGTAGATGCGATTCGCCGCGCTACGGATGTGATGATGGCTGGTAAAGTAGCGGTTGTAGCTGGTTATGGTGATGTTGGGAAAGGTTCTGCTGCTTCGTTGCGTGGTGCAGGTGCCCGTGTTATCGTTACCGAAATCGATCCGATCTGTGCGTTGCAGGCTGCTATGGATGGCTTTGCTGTGAAGCGTATGGCAGACGCTGTGAAAGAAGCAGATATCGTAGTTACAGCTACCGGTAACAAAGATATTATCACAGAAGAGCACTTCCGCTCTATGAAGGATAAAGCCATCGTTTGTAATATCGGCCACTTCGATAACGAGATTGATATGGCATGGCTGAACAACAACTATGGCCATACAAAAGATGAGATCAAGCCGCAGGTTGACCTGTACAACATCGAAGGAAAAGACATTATTGTGCTGGCTGAAGGCCGCCTTGTGAACCTTGGTTGTGCTACTGGTCACCCATCGTTTGTAATGTCTAACTCATTCTCGAACCAGACGCTGGCTCAGATCGAGCTTTGGACAAATGCGGAGGCTTACGAGAACAAAGTGTACACGCTGCCTAAACACCTGGATGAGAAAGTTGCTCGCCTGCACCTTGGTAAAATTGGTGTGGAACTGGATGAACTTACACCAGATCAGGCTGCTTATATCGGGGTTGAAGTAGAAGGACCATTTAAGCCGGAGTATTACAGATACTAAGTAGTAGCTTAGCAATATACTATAAGAAGGGCCGGTGCAGCAATGTACCGGCCCTTCTTTATATGCATGCTACGTTCTTACGCCAGGCTTTGATATACCTGCCAGTATGCCCTGGCACTTTCCAGCCAGTCGAACTTACTGCTATGTGCAAGAATCTTATCAGCAGGATGCTGTGTATCATAGTGTGTTAATCCGCGGGTAAATACCTGTTGCATGTGGCCGGGGTCGAAGTTCTCGAAATAATAGGCGTGCTCGCCACCAATTTCTGGGAGTGAGGTTTTGTTTGACAGGAATACAGGTTTCCCAAATTTCATGGCCTCTATTACCGGTATGCCAAAGCCTTCGGCAATAGAAGGAAACAGAAAAGCTTTGCAATTATTTAAGTACCAGTATTTTTCTTCATCAGATATGGGGCCAACCACCAAAACACGGTCCTCTACTCCATGCCTCCTGGCCTCCTGGAGTATCTGCGCCTTGTACTGGGGATCAACTGTGCCTGCAATAACTAAGTTATAGTTGTTGCCTTGTAGTAGGCAAGGCAGTACATGGAAGTTCTTTTTTCGGTTAACGGTACCAATGGCAAACAGGAAGGGGGCGGTAGAAGTGTAGTTCGGGTTTACGTAATCCGGGTACTGTTTTAATGTGCAACCATTATAAATCACGGTTATCGGCTTCCCCTTCGTATCAAGGTGCGTCAGAATATCCTGCTTTGCGAATTCAGAAATGGTCACAATATGATCAACCTTATCTAAATTCTGCTGGTGCTTTTTTAGGCATATTCCTCTTTTGGTCGCGGATTCTTTCTCATGCAGAAAGTTGAGATCATGCACAGTCAGTACTTTTTTCAAGCTCCTGCTTCCCGGAATGTAGGCTGATGCCTGAAAGGTAGTATGCCAGATGTCTATATTCTTACAGGATGGGAATAAGAGCTTATGAATGCTTGTCTGTTCAATGTGGCTTATACCTTTTTGGAAGAAGGGCAGCGACTCTTTCCGGGTATAAAGCAGCAGGTCAGCGCTGTGAGGTTTTTCTGTTTGCAAAGCATTTCCTAACTGGCGGCAATACTCAAACAAGCCTGTATAAGGGTGCTTCATCCGCTCACAATCGAAAGCTACTCTCATTCTCTCGTAAAAAATCCTGTTTTCGAATCTGGTCTCAGCTAAGAGAACTACATTGTTGTAGCAATTAGTATCAGAGAACCTGTAAATAGAAGTGCTTTGCTAGCTTTGTATAGGAAAACACTTTTCAAAGTTACAGTAATTTCTTAACAGGACTTTACGTCTGTGCAGATTTATTAAAATTGTCTGGTAGTAGTTATCAAGGTTTTACCGGCAGATTACAGGGCATTATAAACCATGCTGTTCTTGTGGCAACTATAAAAACGTTCATTGTAAAAGAGTCATTCTACACTCATAAACCTGGTTATAAAATATTAAAACGCGACATCAGCGTTTTTTTGTAAGACTTTCCGATCGGGATTTCTCCTTTGCCAAATACGACAGAGTTCTCCTCCAGTGCCTCTACCTTATCAAGGTTTGCGATGTAGGAGCGGTGTACGCGCACAAAATTATGAGCTGGTAGTTTGCTTTCCATGTCCTTCAGCGTGGAGCTTACCAGGTACTTCTGATCTGCCGTTACTATAAACGAGTAGTTATCATAGGCTTCAACCCAAAGTATATCGTTGTACATCACCTTTATGATGCGGTGCTTTACCTTTACAAAGATGTAGTCTTGGGAGGCTTCCTGTTCTTTATGATCTATTTCTGGCGGTTCTGCTACCGAATTGCCATTACTGCCGGGTTTAGGACTGTTCCCATGCTTGTACAAAGCAATTTCGATAGTAGAGCGCAGGCTCTTTTCGTCAAAAGGTTTCACAAGGAACCCGTCAGGTTCAGTTTTTTTAGCGCGATCTATAGTAGGTTTATCAGCATAGGCAGTCAGGTAAATAAAAGGTATGTCGAACTCTTTCCGGATGCGGGAGCCGATCTCAACACCATCCGACCCTCCCCGGAGGTTAATATCCAGGAGTACCAGGTCTGGCTGTGTTTCACGGATCATATCGATGGTATCCTCGCCTGTATCTATGGCACACGTCTCGTACCCTAAATCTTCCAGGCATGCAGCAATATCCTCTGCGATAATGACCTCGTCTTCTGAAATTAGAATTTTGGGTTTTGTCATAGCATTAGGTACTTACGTGAAAAATAGAATTATGATGGCAAAGTAAAATATAATATTGCTTTTGTTCCATTATTGTTTTCGAATATAATAGAACCATTCAGCTTTTTTATAAGCGAAGACACCAGTTGTAGCCCAAAAGACTGTTTGTTATGCTCCCCGAGAGACCCTATACCATTATCCCAAACAATAAGTTGGTACTTCTTCTCTTGTTGCTGTTGAAGTTCTATTGCCAGTTTGCCGCTTCCTGTATCTGGGAACGCGTATTTTAATGTATTCGAGACCAGCTCATTCACAATCAAGCCAAGTGTGATAGCCGTGTCAATATCTACCTCAATAGGAGGCATCTTAATCAGCAGCTGGACTTCACTTTCCGTAATACCGTAGGCCGCATACAGGCCTGTACATATTTCTCTGAAGTAATTTTCAAGATCTATGTGCTCCAGGTTGTCGTGGCGGTACAGGCGCTCGTGCAGTAAGGCCATGGAGCGTACCCTGCTGCGCAGTGCCTGCATTACTTCTAATGCTTCGGGGTCGCTTACGTGGCGCGCCTGCAGGTTCAGTAAACTGATTACTATCTGCAGGTTATTTTTTACCCGGTGATGTACCTCCTGTAGTAAAAGTTCTTTCTCCCGGTTCTTCCGCTCCAGCATGCGCGTGCGATGCTTTACGCGCAGGTCAAGGAGGGTGTTCATCTTTACCAGGCTTTGCTCGCGAAAGCGGATCACGCTTATGATTGTGGCTGTAGCTATCAGGAGCAATACCCCTATAAACCACTCGCGCCTCCACACAGGTGGCATTACCGAGAAAGTGTATAGTAGCGGCTCCTGTGTCCAGTAGCCATCGTTGTTCTGGGCCCTTAATTTAAAAGTATACGTACCAGGCGCAAGGTTGGCGTAGGTCGCAAAATGCCTGTCCGAGATTTCGGACCATTCATGGTTAACTCCTTCTATCATGTACTGGTACTTTACTCTGGATGGGTTAGTAAAACAGATGCCGTGGTAAAAGAAGGTAATGTGAGTTTTATTGTAAGGTAATTGCAGGTTCACTGGCAGGCCTGTGGCATAATCAATCTTGTGTCCCATCTCCTTCCAGTCTGTAGTATGCATAAACAACTTAATATCTGTTAAGTAGAGCTTTGGGGCATCCTTGTTAATGTGGTCGAGTGCAGGGGTGTACTGGGTCAGACCTCTTGCTGTGCCAAACCATACCTTCCCATCTGGTGTTTGGGTGATGCCGTTTAGCGAGACCTCCAGGCCTCTGAAGCCGTTGTGGTTGCCATACTCTCTGAATTTCAGTTTCTTGGTTTTGTGAAAATATAACAGGTCAATCTTCAGGACTGTATTGTTTGTGGCTGCCCATAAGTTGTTATCTCGGTCAGTGTACAGGCTTTTGATGCCCTCGTTAGGGAGCCCGTGCGAAGCGGTGAAGAGCTTGGCCTGACCTGTGCCTTGATGATAGGCTAGCAAGCCATAGTTGTAGCCGCCAAAGTATAACCAGCCTTTTTTGTCCTCAACTATAGCTGTTACTTCGCCAAAGGAGTGTTGTGCCAACTGAGAAAACTTATGCAGTTTGTTATTTTCTAGAAAATAAATCCCGCTGTCGGCACCAAACCAGAGCCTGTTTCGGCGGTCGCGGTAAATACAGTACACTTTGCCCGGAGAAGTGCCTGCTATAGTTGTGATAGTTTCAGGTTTGTTATTGTGTAAGCGGGCCACGCCACCAGCAGTGGCAAACCACAGTGAGCCTTTTTCATCGGCGGTAACAAAGTACACTTCATCGGAGGGGAGGCCCTGGGCAGTTGTAAAGTGGCGGGTAGCGCCGGGCTTTAAATTCCAGACACCCTGGGCCGAACCTACCCAGACGTTGTTCTCACCAGTAATCCACATGCTGTATAGTGTGGTGCCTGCAGGCCATGGAGTGCTGTGCAACATAGTTGGTGTG
Organism: Pontibacter sp.; assembly: GCA_036516435.1. Classification (GTDB taxonomy): domain Bacteria; phylum Bacteroidota; class Bacteroidia; order Cytophagales; family Hymenobacteraceae; genus Pontibacter. Next base: position 9,362 of record DATBUF010000041.1, on the reverse strand, counting down.
CCATGCTGCATGAAACCTGTATTGCCATTATCTGTGCCGAACCAGATCTTTCCTGCAGCGTCTTGCGCGAGTGCTGTTATGCGTGGCTCCTTCAGGTCTCCTATCTCGAAGTAGTGCAAAAACCATGGTGCTCTGTTCTGTTGCAGGCCATAGCCGTTTGTACCGATCCATACATTATCCTCCGTGTCGGTGAGTAATGCTGTTATACGATTTGAGCTCAGGCCATTGGCTCTGGTAAGGTGTTTGGTTTCGCTGTTGCCGATTAAGAGAACTCCGTCGTTCTGAAGACCTATGATCATATTACCATAGGCATCTTTTGTGAAGTCGGAAACAGCTGGCCTCTTAACAGAAGCAGGCAGTGGAATTTTGCGGAGTACGTCTTCTTCTAAACAGGCCGGGCCATTAGCTGTGCCAATCCAGACTTTGCCAGTACCCTCCTCGCTAAAGATGGCCTGAATAGTGTTAGAAGGTAGGCTATAGTTTGGACTCGCGAAGTGACTTAGCTTGCCACGCTGCAGCTTATACAGACCGTCGTTCTTACTGCCCGCCCATATAGTACCAGTAGCATCAGTGAGCAGTACCAGGTAAGGTTGTGGCGGAAATTCGGAAGACCTTAGAAATTGCTCGCCCTCTAAAGTATAAATACCTGAGTCCGTAGCTATCCATAGTTTTCCCTGCTTATCTTCAGTAATAGCTGTAACGCCACCGCCGGGCAGGCCTGCAGCGCTGCTGAAAGTTTTAAAACTATGGCCATCAAAGCGGGTAAGGCCATTATCTGTACTCCCGATCCAGATATTTTTCCTGCTATCCTGGAACAAAGTAGAGGCATTGTTGCTGGCCAGTCCCTGCTGTTTGCTGTAGGTATGGAAGGTGTTACCATCAAAGCGGCTGACCCCACCACGGGTGGCTATCCAAAGCTGCAGGCGGTGGTCCTGTAATAAGTCGTTGACCGTAGATTGCGGCAGGCCATCGGACAAGGTCCAGCTACGGAAGTTATACTGTTGTGCAAACACAGCAGTTCCGTAAAGCCAGAGTAGCCAAAATAAACCTATAAAGCGCATATGTGCATCAGGAAGAGCAGTTAATTCTGCGTAGTTCGGGTTCTTTTACCTGAGAAAAGCATTAAACTTTTAGGGGTACTTTTTGTACTACGCAGGAAGGAGCAAAAAGTAGGTGTAACCAACAATGTTTCATGTACTTGGCAGGTGGCTGAAAATACAAGGTAAGCAGGCAAAGTATTAAGGGTAAACTGCTGCTAAGAAATCATAACGAGCTTCATTCAAGCTTAGCAGCAACTATAGCAGTATAGTAGTTAACTATATAAGGCATCTGGCAGGCGTACGCATAGTTTGATTAAGTCCGGTATGGCAGGGCGTTGCCTGCTCAACTATAGCTAATGCCCTGTTACCTGCTATGCCGGCTATAGTTACTGCTTGCATGTACTGGTTCCGCACAGCGCCTATAGCATAAAAGCGTAGTATAATTAAGGCATTTCAGGCGTAACTGCGTATATGGCAGGTAGAAGCCTACTTGCATGCAAGTAAGAGGGGCCGGTTGCAACCCTTATGACGCAAGAGAGGTATGTAATTAAAATTCCTATATTTGCGTATAATACGCCATTAAGGGACTTTACTGAGAGTATAAACCATACTTACATGAGCGAGCAAACAGGTAAACAACTAAGTAAAGAGGAGAAAGACGCACGGTTCGAGGCCGAACTGCTGCCTGTGCTGGACCCGCTGTACAACTTTGCCTACAGGCTCACCTTAGACGAGGACGATGCCAACGATCTGGTGCAGGAGACTTACCTGAAGGCATACCGCTTTTTTGACTACTTTGAACAAGGAACTAATGCCAAAGCCTGGCTGTTCCGAATCCTGAAGAACTCCTTCATTAATGAGTTCCGGAAAAAGAGCAAGCAGCCCGCTAAGGTAGACTATAGCGAAGTTGAAGGATACTATAACACCGAAGATGTAGAAGGGGATAGCGGCGTAGCCACTACCACCGACATGCGTACCGAAAGTGTACAGGATCTGATCGGGGATGAAGTGGCAAGCGCTTTAAACACGCTTCCTGTCGACTTCAGAACAGTAATCATACTTTGTGACCTTGAGGGTTTCACCTACGAAGAGATGGCCAAAATACTGGACATCCCAATTGGCACTGTTCGCTCCAGACTGCACCGCGCACGAAATTCCTTGAAAGAGAAATTAGAAAAGTACGCTAAGACTATGGGATATAACGGTTAGTAAACACTTTAAGAGTTGAGTAAAGATGGAATCGAAATTTACGGAAATGTATCAGAAACATGAGCCTGATGAGGAGAGGGAAGTAGCGTGCGTACAGGTGGCAGACATGCTGGACCTGATTGTGGATGGGGAGGCAACAGCAGATGAGCTGACCTTCTTTAACAGCCACATTGAAGAGTGCGTGAGCTGCTTCGAAAGCCATCAGAAACAAAAGCTGTTAAAAGGGCTCGTTAGTGGTCACCTGAAGCGTGTTATAGTGCCCGAAAGCCTGGCGCAAACTATAAAGGCTAAAATACAGGAAACAATTTAAACACCCCTGATGCAAGGAAAGATCATTATCTTCTCGGCTCCCTCCGGTGCCGGTAAAACTACCATTGTAAAGCACCTGCTTAACGTAAACCCAAATTTAAGTTTTTCTATATCTGCCTGCACCCGCGATAAGCGTGGCCGCACCGAAGAAAACGGAAAAGATTACTACTTCATCACCCCGGAAGATTTTAAACAGAAAATCGCCAATGATGAGTTTGTGGAGTGGGAGGAAGTATATGAAGGTGCTTTTTACGGCACACTTAAATCTGAAATTGAGCGCATCTGGCAAAGCGGAAAGCATGCTATCCTGGATGTAGATGTAAAAGGAGGACTAAGTATAAAGCAATTCTACAAAGAAAGAGCATTAGCTGTTTTTGTAAAGCCGCCCTCGATAGAGGAACTGGCTAAACGCCTGCAGGCCCGTAACACTGACTCGGCCTCCAGCATCAGTAGCCGGGTTTTTAAGGCGAATTTTGAAATGGGCTTCGAAGACCAGTTTGACGAAGTGATTGTGAATGATAACTTGGAAACGGCCTGTGGTAAAGCTGAAAAACTGGTAGATGATTTCCTGAAATCTGAACCTGCTATAGTATGAAGGTAGGGCTTTTGTTTGGCTCCTTTAACCCCATTCATACCGGCCACCTTATACTTGCCAACTTTATGGCCACCAATACCGACCTGGATACGGTATGGCTGGTAGTGTCGCCACAGAATCCGTTTAAGCCAAGTAATACACTGCTGCACGAGTTTGACAGGTTACACATGGTAAGCCTCGCCATTGCAGATAACCAGAGCCTGGGTGTGTCGAACATTGAGTTCAGCATGCCTAAGCCAAGTTACACCATCGATACGCTTACTTACCTGCAGGAGAAGTACCCGAGTTATGAGTTTGTGCTGATCATGGGAGAGGACAATGTGCCGCTGTTTCCGAAATGGAAGAACTATGAGCGCATCCTGGAATATCACCAAGTGTACGTGTATCCCAGGTCAGGCTCCGCAACAGAGGCTATACCTGGTTTTCAGAACATGAAGTTTGTAAAAGCGCCTGTACTGGATATATCAGCAACATTCATCCGGCAATGCATCCGCGAAGAAAAAAGCATAAAGTACATGGTGCCCAACGAGGTTGCCGAATACATAAAAATACATAAGCTGTACCGGTAACTATAGCTTACTTTTAAACTATAAAACTATAGCCTGTTACACCCATGTAGCAGGCTATAGTTTTTATAAAAGCTGGTTGTATTAACTGCCCTTAGCCTGAGATTTCAAGGCCTTTAGTTCGTGCTCGGCAGCCTTTAGCCTGTTCTTGGCAGCCTTCTTACGTTGCTCTGCCTCATTTGCAAGCCTTTCTGCATCTCTATACTCTGCCTCCAGCTGCTCTACTTCTTCCTGCTGCGCTCTCACCAGCGAATTATCGGAGTAGCTATTTCCACCAACAACAGAGCAACCGGCTACCAGCGGAAAAATAAGTGTCAGGATACCTGTTGCAGCTTTTCTATAAGTAGTTCTGTAATTCATAGTCTGTAGTGTTTGTTTACTCCTAATTACGGGTTTAGGTGTTAGGTAGTTAAAGTAAATGCGCTGGGGTGGATAGCCAGGCATTGAAATAGGGGCCTTAAAACAAGAAGCCCCGCTATTTGGTAGCGGGGCTTCTTACTTTGAACTATATAGGTTGCTTAGATCGTCATGATCTCTGCTTCTTTCTTAGATAGCAGCTCGTCGATCTTCACGATGTAAGCGTCTGTCATTTTCTGTACTTTAGCTTCTGCATCGCGCACAGCATCTTCAGAAGTACCTTCTTTCTGCAGCTTTCTCAGCGAGTCGTTTACATCTTTACGAATGTTACGGACAGCAACTTTGCCGGATTCAGTTTCGCTTTTTACCTGTTTTACCAGGTCGCGGCGACGTTCTTCTGTCAGGGCCGGAATATTAAGACGGACAGCATCTGCTTCCTGCTGTGGATTAAGACCAAGATCGCTGTTCTTAATAGCTTTGTTGATTTCGCCCAGCATGTTTTTCTCCCATGGCTTTATCAGGATGGTGCGGGCATCTGGAGCAGCAATGTTGGCTACCTGTGTAATTGGGGTTGGGGTGCCGTAATAATCTACTCTCAGGTGTTCTACCATTGCAGGAGACGCTTTGCCGGCTCTGATCTTTGTTAGTTCAGCGCCGGTGTGTTGTACTGCCTTTTGCATAGACTCCTCTGCTTCGCTGAGGTAAAACTGAATTTCTTCCGTCATATCAATTGTAGCTTAAGATTCTTGTTAACTCTTCTTATAGTTTGTAGTTACAAAATTACTAATTTCTATTTTTTTTGATGCTTTGCCTTCTTAGGCACTTTCGGTCATGGTTACCAGGGTACCCACTTTATCACCGCTTACTACGCGCTTCAGGTTGCCCGGCTTGTTCATGTCGAATACAATAATCGGCAGGTCATTTTCCTTGCACAGAGTAAAAGCTGTCATATCCATCACGTTCAGGCCCTTCTCAAACACATCTCTAAAAGAGATATCGGAATAGAAAGTGGCATTCGGATCTTTCTCCGGGTCAGCAGAATAGATTCCGTCTACACGGGTGCCTTTCAGTACTACATCGGCCTCAATTTCGATGGCACGTAAGCTTGCTGCTGAATCTGTTGTGAAGTATGGGTTACCGGTACCAGCTCCGAAAATTACCACACGGCCTTTCTCTAAGTGGCGCACGGCACGGCGACGGATGTAAGGCTCGCACACCTGCTGTATGTTGATGCCGGAAAGCAGACGTGTGTAGACTCCCAGTTTCTCGAGTGCGCTCTGCAAGGCCATGCTGTTGATTACTGTTGCCAGCATCCCCATATAGTCACCCTGCACACGGTCCAGTCCTACCTCTTCGGCCTGTACGCCTCTAAAGATGTTGCCACCTCCGATAACCACTGCTACTTCTACCCCTAAGGCTGCTACTTCCTTAATCTCCTGCGCATACTGCATCAACCTGTCAGAGTCGATACCGTATTGCTGCTCACCCATCAGCGCCTCACCGCTTAGCTTCAACAAGATTCTTTTATACTTCACGATCTATAGTATGTATAGTTTATAGTTACAATGTACTTTGCTTCGGGCGGCAACAGTGCTGCCCGGCTGGCAACACCAAAAAGTTAAAATAAGATCAAAACCTGGTTCTTTTCTACGTTTTGTCTTACGGCAACCTTAATCTCCTTCACCACGCCGTCTCCCGGCGATTTAAGGATGTTCTCCATTTTCATGGCCTCCAGGATCATGATCGGATCACCTTTCTTTACTTCCTGGCCAGGTTGCACTTTAATTTCAAGTATCAGGCCCGGCATCGGTGCTTTTACATCGTTTACCTTTTGTGCATTGGCATTGCTCATTCCGAGTTTATCCAGCAACAGGTCAAACTGATCTTTTACGCTTAGTGTGTGCGTAATGCCGTTTATCTTAAAGGTAAATGCCTTGGCCTGGTAATCGGCGCTTACTAGCTCTGCCGTGTAAGACTTATAGTTATGGATAATGTGGTATGTATTGTTGCCTAAAGGGGAGATGTCCCAGTTAAAAGGGGCTCCGTTGAGAAGTATAGCATCTTTTTGTATGTCAACCTGCCATGTTTTGTCGTTAGCGGTTTTTACCTGCAGCATCTCTTAGTTTCTGGTTTTGGGGCTTAAAGATAGTTGAATTCTCAGAGTAATTTCAGAAATTGAAGTCAAAATTAAAACAACCCTCATGAATCATCGCTTTCTGAACACAGTAGGTTTAGCTGCGGCAATGGCTTTTGCAAGTGCCTGTGCTACAAACAAAGAAGCAGCTACTTCTGCGTCCGGTAAAAACACTACGAAGCAAACAACAACTGAAGCAACCGGGCAAGTGCCTGTCTGGGCTCCTAAAAAGCATGCCTTTAATCCATCCCGCACCCGTCAGCACGACCTGTTGCATACTACCCTCCGGGTAAGCTTTGACTGGCAAAAGCAGCACCTACATGGCTTGGCCGAACTGACTCTTAAGCCTTACTTCTACCCACAGAAAACACTGGTGCTGGATGCCAAAGGTTTCGACATCCATAGTGTGAATCTGATGAAAGGGAATGCCGGCACCGAACTGAAATACACTTACGACGGGCTGAAGCTAACGGTAGATTTAGGTCGTACCTACACCCGCGATGAGAAGTATACAATAGAAATAGACTATACTGCCAAACCAAATGAGCTGGCCTCCGGTGGCAGCGATGCCATAACGCAGGATAAAGGCCTGTACTTTATTAACCCGCTGGGTACGGAACCAAACAAGCCGCGCCAGATCTGGACGCAGGGCGAGACAGAAGCCAGTTCTGCCTGGTTCCCAACTATAGATGCGCCGAACGAGCGTATGACGCAGGATATTTACATCATAGTAGAGAAGAACTTTACAACGCTTTCTAACGGTACTTTTATGTATTCGCGCCAAAATGCAGATGGTACTAAAACTGAGCACTGGAAGCAGGAGTTGCCGCATGCGCCGTACCTGGCCATGATGGCAATAGGAGAGTACGCTGTAGTGAAAGATAAATGGCGCAATCTGGAAGTTAGCTACTATGTTGAGCCAGAGTATAGGAACACTGCTAAAAAGATATTTGGTAACACTCCAGAAATGCTGGAGTTCTTTTCTAAAAAGCTGGGAGTTGACTATCCGTGGCCGTCCAAATACGCGCAGGTAGTGGTACGCGATTTTGTGTCTGGTGCTATGGAAAACACCACCGCCTCTACGTTTATGGAAGACCTGCAGCTGAATGAGCGCGAGCTATTGGATAAGAACTGGGACAATATCATTGCGCATGAGTTGTTTCACCAATGGTTCGGAAACTATGTAACTACGGAGTCCTGGGCAAACCTGCCGTTAAACGAAGCTTTTGCTAACTATAGCGAGTACCTATGGGCCGAACATAAGTATGGGGCTGATGAAGCTGCTTATGTGCAAATGGAAGAGCTGAGCCAGTACTTAGAAGAGGCTCAGACCAAGCGCGAGCCACTGATCCGCTATCATTATTTCGATAAGGAAGATATGTTCGACAGCCACTCTTATGCGAAGGGAGGGCGCGTGCTGCACATGCTGCGTAAGCTGGTTGGCGACGATGCATTTTATGCTTCCCTGAACCGTTATCTTACGCAGAACAAGTTCTCTGATGTAGAGATAGCAGAACTGCGTATGGCCTTTGAAGACGTAACAGGGCAGGATTTAATGTGGTTCTTCGATCAGTGGTTTATGAAGCCAGGCCATCCGGAGTTGAAAGTAGAGCATAAGTACCAGAACGGGCAATTAAGTCTGCAGGTACAGCAGCTACAGGATACAACGTACATGCCTGTTTACCGTCTGCCTCTGAAAGTGTCTGTATGGGAGAATGGGAAGCGTACAGATTACCCGATAGAGATCACTAAAGCACAAGAGGCTTTTACTTTGCCGGTTGCAACACAACCACAACTGGTGTTGTTTGATGGGGAGCAGCAGCTGTTAGGTGTAGTAGAGCACCAGAAGTCGCCGGAGGAACTACGCTTTCAGTTTAACCAAAGCAAGCGGCTCTTGCCAGAACTGGAAGCGCTGAACGCTCTCTCGAAAAATCCAGAGGAGAACCTCTCGTTGCTGCAGGATGCCTTGACAAATGATTTTTGGTTTATCCGGAGTACAGCTCTGGCTGCGCTTGCTGATGTAAGCTCTGACTCTCAGGCTGCCTTAGCGGGTAAAGTACAGCAAATGGCAAAGCAGGATAAGAAAGGGGCAGTACGGGCCGATGCCGTGTTGTTGCTGGCAGACTGGGGAGGTGAGAAGTATAAGAATCTGTATGAAGCTGCACTGAAAGATAGCTCTTACCAGGTTGTGGCTGCAGGCATAGTAGCTTATGCGGGAACAGGGGCCGAAGATGTAGCTCAAAAGCTAGCCGCCTATGATCAGGAGACGAATGATGAGGTTGTAATCGCGTTATCGTCGTTCTATGCCGTGCAGGCAGGTCCCGAAAAGTACGACTGGTTTATAGATAAAATCAAGCAGAGCAAGGGGAGTGGCTTATACTACCTGCTTCAGAGTTTCAGCGCCTTTATTGCCAGCAATAGCAGCACAAATACACCCGCAACTATAGATCTTCTGACTGATATGGCAAAGAATCACAACCTCTATTATGTCCGGATGGCAGCCTTTCAGGGGTTAATGGTGCTGTCTGACCAGCCGGGGGTAAAAGAAAAGTTAGAAGAAATAAGTTCTTTTGAAAAAGATAAACGCCTGATAGACATCTATAAACAGGCCCTTCAGGGACAGAGCAACTAAATTTTTTGAATATTTTTTTAGCGAATATTTGACTGTAATGAAAAAGCGCTTAATTTTGCATCTCCTTAGAACGAAGGGCGTGTACGAAACGCCGGAAGGAACTGAGGAAGCTGATTTGAATTGTTGAAATTAGCGTTTGGGGAGATTCCAGAGCGGCCAAATGGGACGGACTGTAACTCCGTTGTTGTAATGACTTCGCAGGTTCGAATCCTGCTCTCCCCACAACTCGAATGAGCGATTGAGTAAACAGGCGAATGAGCAATTTAGCTTTGGCTTGTTTACACAATCGCACATTTAAGACTAAAAGAAGCGGGAGTAGCTCAGTTGGTAGAGCGATAGCCTTCCAAGCTATAGGCCGCGAGTTCGACCCTCGTCTCCCGCTCAAAAGAACAGATTTAAATCTTACCGGTTTTTACAGGAAGGAATTTCATGTACATGGATTTCCTTTTTAGTATAAGCAAAGATTTAGAAAATTAAAAGCCGACGTAGCTCAGGGGTAGAGTACTTCCTTGGTAAGGAA
>DATBUF010000040.1:0-7739 GCA_036516435.1 Pontibacter sp. | reverse complement strand
CTTAACAGCCACATAAAAGCTGTTCGGGTGCATCTGGGCATACATATCCTGCCAGGCGGCAAAGCGGCCCGGATCGCCGGCTGCAAATGCAGCTTTGTTAATGCGCTTCTTTACAAGATACTCGTCGAACGTCATGCTGTATAAGATCAGCCACAGTGGCTTTACTTACAAATATAGGAAAATCCGGAGCGCAAGCCAGTACTACTGGCGCCCCTTCGCGCGTAATATTATCTTATCTTTAATTCTGTTGGTGGCTGTTCCCGGCCTGGGTTAATGGGGCTACCTTTGTTGCAAGGTAAGTTAAAGTTAGTAATAGATTAGTTTGTGATAGCGCCTGCATCTTGCAGGCGCTATCCTTTTCTATACAGGGGTGGGGAGTTTCTAAAATCTCGCAAGTGCTTACGTTTCTTGTGGGTTATACTTTCAGGATTGCACCGAAATAGGTTACTTTGCGTAACTGATTTCTTTAACTATGGCAAACACAAGCGACACGGTACTGGTAATAGGTGCCTGCGGACAATTAGGCTCAGAACTGACCCTGGAACTGCGCAACATGTATGGCGGAGCGAATGTAGTGGCAGCGGATATTGCAGCACCCAAGCAGGCAGATCTGCGCGACTCCGGTCCTTTCGAGAAAATAGATGTGCTGGACCCCAAAGCAATGGGCGAACTGGCTGCAAAATATAAATTCAAGCAAATTTACCACTTGGCGGCCGTACTGTCGGCAACCGGCGAGAAGAACCCGAAATTTGCCTGGAAACTGAACATGGATGGCCTCTTTAACGTGCTGGACCTGGCTCTGGAACAGAAAGTAGAGAAAGTATACTGGCCAAGCTCCATTGCAGTTTTCGGCCCGAACACCCCACGCCAGAACACCCCGCAGCACACCATCATGGACCCGAATACGGTATATGGTATCAGCAAGCAGGCCGGTGAGCGCTGGTGCGAGTATTATTTCGAGAAATATGGGCTGGATGTGCGCAGCCTGCGTTACCCTGGCCTGATCGGGTACAAAGCCCTGCCGGGCGGCGGCACCACAGATTATGCTGTAGATATTTACCACAAAGCGTTGGAAGACGCAGCAACGTTTGAGTGTTTCCTGAGTGAGGACACTTACCTGCCGATGATGTACATGCCGGATGCCCTGAAAGCGACCCTGGACCTGATGCACGCCCCAGCCGAACAGGTAAAAGTACGCAGCTCCTACAACCTGAGCGCCATGAGCTTCTCGCCAAAAGAGATCGCAGCTTCTATTCAAAAGCATATCCCGGAGTTTGAGATCAGTTACAAACCAGACTCGCGCCAGCAAATTGCCGACTCGTGGCCGCAAAGCATAGACGACAGCGCCGCGCAACAGGACTGGGGCTGGAAACCTGCCTACGATCTGGATGCTATGACTGCTGACATGCTCCTGAACCTGAAAAAGATGAAAGAAGAGCAGGCTGTTTAAGTCTTGCCTCTACCTCTCCAAACCCCCTCCTGAAAACAGGAGGGGGTTTTTGTTTATCTGAACTACAGATTAATGCGGATTAAAATAGATCGGGAATTAACTATAGTTTCTGCCAGTGCTTGCTCTTTCGGACATCTGTGTCCGAAAGCTCTCTGCAGGGGATTTTCTAATCCCCGTGTTGCAAGAAACGCGGACTAAGAAGCCCGCAACAGATTGGTTCCGGACAAGGATGTCCGGAACAGCAGAAGAAGGTTTGCTATAGTTCTATAGTTGTTAGTAAGAAAAGCAACTCGACGTTTTCGCCTCGCTCGCGTCCGGCGGGTGTGCCTTACCAGCGGCCTCTGGCCACTTTAAACTATAGTTTAAACCATAGCATCTAATCTATGTGGCGGGACGCCGCTTGTATCTCACACTCACGGGACGCGAGCGAAGGCAAGATTAATGTTATAGTTATAAAAACAAAAAGACGACACGTTGCTGCGCCGTCTTTTACAGATCTATAGTTCAGGTTTGCGGCAAAACTATAGTTGCTGCCTATCCTGAAAGCCTTCATTGTTCAAAGTCTTAGTTCGTAGCTGTGTTTCAATAGCTTGCTTAAAAGATTGAGATTCTATAGTCCTTCAGTTTTTTGTCCAGAGCTTTGGAGTTGCCGCAGATCTTATCCAGCAGTTTCCAGAAGCGGGGGCCATGGTTTTTCTCTACGGTGTGTGCCAGTTCGTGCAGGATCACGTAATCGCAGAGGGCATCGGGCAGGCGCATCAGGTGCAGGTTCAGGTTGATGTTGTTGGTGTGTGAGCAGCTGCCCCAGCGGCTTTTCGCATTCTTGATGAACACATTCTGGTACTCAAACCCGAAGCGCTCGGCAAAAAAAGCAACACGCTGCGGCAAGTACTCCTTGGCTTCTTTACGGTAAGCTTCTTCTACTGACTTGCGGATGAATTTCTGCACCTCTGGCTCGCTGGCATCTTTAAAAGCGGGATAAAACACGTTAATGTAGCCATTCTCAATTACGCAACGCATGGTGTACTGAGCGTGTGTGAGCAACCGCAGCGTATGGAACCGGGTCCTGAACTCAGTGTCAGCATCAAACACAGTTACCTTGGTTTCCTGCTGCTGCATGCGGCTCTGGTGCTCCTTTATCCAGTCGGCTTTGGTATAAATAAGCTGTTCGGCTTTATCGAAGCTGATGTGCGGTGGCACGGCCACTCTTATGCCTTTCAAAGGCCGCACACTAATGCTGATGCGCTTGGCTTTATCGCTGCGCTCGATCAGGACTTTCCCGATCCCGTCGATGTGTACATTGACAGATGAGAGTTTTAAAAATGTTGCAGGCACTTTGGCTAAAAGTTAAAATACAAAATCTTTGTGTCAAATATAGATAATTATTGCCTTAGCAATCCAATATATAGCGCCGTTTTTTCTTTTTTAATTCAAAAGCACGTATTTGAATTGTACTATATTGAAGCGTTTTCAGAGGCCTGATGAGAACACCCGCAGGTGCAAGAAAAAGGTACTGGAAGCAAAACAGCCTGCTGGTTAGGCAGGCTGTTTTGTAGTGTTTTAAGGTTAACGTATGTTTCCGCCTGTCGGCAGATCATCGCTGCGGTGTTTGTGCACACGGCTGCTGTCGGTGGTTACGCTACGCAGGGTTGGCTCTTTGCTGCCGGTAGCAGAGCCTGTTTGCTGGGTGCCTGCAGCATGCCCCTGCGATGCATGGTCTTTGTTTTGTTCGCTGCCAGAAGCCTTGTTCTGTGCCTGCTCGTTCTTCTTATTGGTTTCCATAGGTATAGTAGTTTAAGTTATTGTTCGTTGTGCTTCTTTACTTCTACGGTACCTTCGGCACGGTCGCTGTACTTGGGCGTGCCAAAAGATGGGTCGGCGTTGTGCGGAGCATTGTTGTGCGCTTCCTGCCGCTGCTGGGCCAGGTGCAGCACCTCCCACTCCTTAAAGCGGTCCAGTTCTGATTTTATACTTGTCATAAACCAGGCCAGCAGGCTGGCATCGTCCAGCAAGCCTATTACAGGTATAATGTCCGGGATCAGGTCTATGGGCGTGATAAAGTAAATAATTACGGCTACACCACCTACCAGTGTGCTGGTTGGTATGCCTTTATAGTCGCCTGCTACTGCCGCTTTTATCATGCGCGACAATAACTGCAGGTTTTCCCAAGCCTCGGCGGCCAGGCTGCCCACACTCTTTTTTGCAGTTGCTTTCTTAAAGGCCTGGTTCAGGAGTTTGGTTACTTCGGCAGGGTGCTTCAGGTAGCGTTCGGCTTTGGCAAGAAATCTCTTAAAAAAGGAGCTTTGCGCAACGTCTTTTCCGTCGGGTGTCTGGGTGTTCATATAGTGTATTTACGTATGGTCTTAGGGTACTGGCGCATCTTGTGCTCTTAAAGCTGCCGGGGTTTTTCGGGGTGCAATTTGGCTAAACTATCCGGTAACTTTCTATACTAACCTGATATAAAATTGTTGTAGCTGCAGCAAATAAAAAAGCCCGGCAGGCTACTGCAGGGCTTGTGAAAACAGGTGCGCGAAACTGCTAGTTTACACGCCCGGCAGCATAGTAGTTTTTGCGGTAAAAAGGCTCTTTAAGGGAGCTTACCATAACCCCGCCATTGGTAGCAGAGTGTATAAATTTGCCATTTTTAAGGTAAATGCCCACATGAAAGATGGGTTGCTTTGGTCCGCGCTTAAAGAACACCAGGTCGCCTGTACGGATGCTGTCTTTTTTTACGCGTGTTACATTCTGGTACATTGAGTGAGAGCTGCGGCTAAGGCGGATGCCGTACACATCGCGGTAAATGCTGGTTACAAAGCCGGAGCAGTCTGTGCCTTTTTTGGAGCCACGTCCATAACTGTAGGGGGTGCCCAGCCAGCCGGCTACCGTCTCGATCAGGTCTTTGTTTTTGCTGCTTGTAAACTGCATCTTCAGCCTTTTAGAGTAGAATGCCTCTGACTCAGGGGCAGGTTCGGGAGTTGGCTCTGGGAGCGTAACCAGTGGCTCTTTGGCAACGAGGGCTTTGGCCAGGTCTTCGCCGGAATTAATGGCAAGTGGCGAAATGGTAGCCACGGGCATTGGTAGTTTTGCCGACTCAGCCGGTGTTACTTCGTAAAAGTATGACATGGCCAGCGACATAGCTGCCAGTATACTCAGGATGATGGTCTTTTTCATAAAGTCTGGCTTGTTACTTCCTGCACCGTGCAGGCAAACAGTTGCACCTTATTTAAGCAGCTTCTGCAGCAAAATTGGCTTTTACTCATTTAGATGGCCTCTTTTTGCAGCTGCTACCGGCAAAAGTAAGTACAATAAATTTAACAGCCAAACAGGACCGTTATTGCATTGGCCTGTAAATAAAGCAGTTTCACCCTTAAATATAGGCCGTTCACCCGCTGGGTTATAAGTATAGTTTAGAATAGTGCAGGAAAAGTTACAAAATTCAGGTTTCAAAAAATGAACTATAAAATTGTAGAAGGGTCGTGGTTTGCGCGTATTGCCCGCATGGTGCTGAAGAGCCGGAATGTGGCCATGGTGCTGGGCAAGACCATCCACCTGAGCGGTGTAAAGCGGGAAGACTTTCTGAAAGATGAGGGCTGGCTGGCCCATGAGCTTTGCCATATCCGGCAGTTCCAGGAGCATGGCTTTTTCCGGTTTCTGTGGCTTTACCTGAAAGAGTCTTACAAGGTAGGATACTATAATAACAAATATGAGGTGGAGGCCCGTGAAGCCGGAATGAAGCACAAACGCTTCCGGATGGCAGCACAGGGAGGAGATGCTATAGTTACGCCTGCCGGCCTGCCACTGCCCGCCGATGCAAAAGAGAAAGATAGCTAACCAATGTGGCCGCTCCATCTGCTCGTACCACGCGAAGAGCGCACAGGCACGGCAGGAGCAACAGGTAAATATTATCTGACTCAAGTTGCCATTAACCCACCCCTAGCCCCTCCAGGGAGCAGAGTCGTTTCATTCTCTTTTTGTCCTCGCTCGCCTCTGGCGAGTGTAAGCTACCTGCGGACTCTGGCCGCTTAAACCTGTGCCTAAGTCACAAGTGGCGGGACGCCACCAAATAACTCACACTCGCCAGAGGCGAGCGAGGGCATTTTAATTTTAAGATTTTCTAGAATGAAAGTCCCTCTTCAAAGGCAGGGGCTTTTCATTCTCTATTTTTGTCATCCTATCTTTGGAACGCTGCCAGGGAGTGCAATTGGAGAGGAGTTGCAGCAGGTAGGATGAAGCTGTATTTTTAAAGCAAAAGAAGAAGGGAAAAGAGCAAGGCAGCGATGTGTCATGGGTCCCTCAACAGACCGTTCAGGATGCTGGTCCCTTTTCCCCTCCTCTCCACCAGAGCTTGCACAGTTCATTAGGCCACCAGAGCCTGCATGTAGGATTGATAAGCCCGGCGGAGCAGGATTTCTTCTTTCACACTTAAACTACAGGAAAGATATGGAATCTACGGCAAAAGCCAAGCACTACGTGGGCATCGACATCTCCAAGGACTACTTCGATGTGGCCCTGCCCCAACAAGAGAAGTACCGCCACCTGAAGCTGGAAAACAACCGGGAAGGCTTCTCCAAGCTGCTCAAGGCGCTACAGGGGCTACAGGCCTGTTGCATCATGGAAGCCTCAGGCCCCTACTACCTGCAGTTGGCCACGTACCTGCATGCCAGGGGCATTGAGGTGAGCGTGGTCAACCCGCTCTCCATCCGCCGCTTCTGCCAGATGCGCCTTACAAGGGCCAAGACAGATAAGAAGGATGCACAGATGATCGCCCGCTACGGTCTTTGTGAGCAGCCCGGTCTGTGGGAGCCGGAAGCAGCGCACCTGCTGGAGCTGCGGCAACTGCAGATGGTGGCCGAAGGGCTGGAGAAAACCCTGCACCAGCAGGCCCGCCAGCTGGAAGCCCTCTGGGCAGCCCCACAGGTCAGTAAACAGGCCAGAAAGAGCCTGGAGCAGTCGCAGCAGTATATACAAAAGCAGGTGGAGAAGCTAGAAGCAGCAATGCTGCTGCTCATCCAGGAGCACCACCAGCAACTCTTTGAGCAGGTGACCAGCATTCCGGGCCTGGGCAAGAAGAGCGCCCTGTTGCTGCTAGTCATCACCGGCGGCTTCACCCGCTTTGCCCACTACAAGCAGCTGGTCAGCTACCTGGGCCTGAGCCCGAGGATCTACGAGTCGGGCACCAGCATCAAGGGCAGGGCCAGGATCTGCAAGATGGGCATGAGCCGTGTCAGGGCCGTGCTCTACGTCTGTTCCTGGTCGGCCATCAAAGTCAACAAAGCCTGCCGGGAGCTTTACCAGCGGCTGCTGGCAAAGGGGAAGGCCAAACGGGTAGCCTTGATCGCGGTGGTCAACAAGCTGTTGCGCCAGGCCTTTGCCGTGGCCACCAAGAAAGAGTTCTACTTAGAAAAAACATAGTAAATACATTGCTTTTTAACACAGTTCATCCTGAAAGGATCTTGGTTGAGGGGAGGATAGACCTTGGCTATAACCCACCCCTGCCCCTCCCGAGAGGGGAATTGCTGCTATTGCTATAGTTTGGGTTACTTTTCTATAGTTATAGCCTATTATTGCGCCCGCCTATAGTTTGGGGCTCCGCCCCAGTCGAGTTACAAACTCGACATCATGGTTAGACACGGGTTGCAAACCCGCGCCAGCAATAAACTTCTGCCATTGTTATAAGTTGCAGGTATAGTTTTATAGTTACAGAGCAGGAGTGGACAGGTCGCGACCTGTCCCTACGGAACTACAACCACGAGAAAGCTCGAAGCTTATAGTTTCAGATTATAGTTTAGCCCTTACCAAGAAGTGTTGTTTTCAGTCTTTGGGTTGAGCGCCTTTGACTTGTTGCGGTGGCGCAGCCAATCCGACGCAGGAGGATAGCAAGAAGGCAGCAGCGCGATGCCCAAAGACGGGGCCTCCCGGCCCAGGAGGGAGCCAACCCAACTATAAAACGATAGGCAAGTAAAGCTCCCAGGAATAAAAGATGCTATGAAACAACAGCTTGTTCTAATCAACAGGAAACGTCAACTATAAAAGAATAGCAGTTCCAGCTACATCACTATATCAAAATCCTGTCAATCCTGATTAGAACAATACCGACACCTGCGTACGCCCCGTATGCACCGCATTTATGCCATTGGCTTTGCGGCCGTCGTAGTTCAGGGTTATGTTGAGGCCGTTGCTCAGGCGCTGCTGCAGGTTCAGGCTCCAGGTCAGGTTATTGCCGGGGCGTAGCGCATTCAGGATTTCATAGCCGACAAAAGAGTTTTCCTCTCCGGTAAAGCCGATCTTC
>DATBUF010000039.1:0-1921 GCA_036516435.1 Pontibacter sp. | reverse complement strand
CGGCACTGTACTCATCTGCAATTGTGTGTGAGTCTACAAAATAGTGTGGAATGCCCTGCTGTTCTTCAGGCGTTGGCTTGGCCGTACCGATGGTCATCTCCTGGTAAAATTGCCTTGAATCGGCTGATACCACAACGGTTTTAAAATGAGCTGCCAGTTTTACGCACAGGTCGGTTTTGCCAACTGCTGTAGGCCCTACCACCACTACCAATTGTTTCTTGCTTATACTATCCGCCTGTTGCGCCATTTTCACTCAATTATTTACCTGTAGCCTGATCTATAGTTGCCTGTTGCCCCCTCACGGAACATAAAGCCGCAAATATGCTGTTTGTTTTGTAAAATTATTTCTAAAATCGTAATATTTGTAAAGGAGCAGGCAGATGGTACACGTTCTTGCTCCAGTACTTAAGCAACTAACAACAATGCCATATATACCCAACAGGCAGGTTTCCAAACATCTTCCGATACAGGCCAGTGCCTTGCTGCAGCTACTGGAGCAGTTAAGCAACCCCACGGATGGTGTGCTGGTAGCCTCACCGGAGGGCCAGGTACTTGCAGCCAGCCACCAGGCAGCTTTGTTTGCACCGGCCTGCCCCACTTACGCCTCCAGCGGGCAGCTGCCCGACTTGCTGGGCATTTCTAAAGAGAGCCTGCAAACCTGCCAGAGCGGCAAAGTCACTACTGATTCAGGAAGTTATGCTTTCTCCATCAAACCTGTTCAGTTCGAGCAGGCACAGTTTCTGTGTGTGGAACTATGCCCTCAGGAAGAGGATGCCCCACATGTGGAGATAGATGATGACAGCTATCATAACGTATTTGAGAACAGCACCGAACCACTTTTTATACTGGATGACGAAGGCACCTTTGTTGACATCAACAACAAGGCCCTGAGCATGATAGAACAAAAGAAGCAGCGGCTGATAGGACAAACCGTTTACCGCAGCTTTAACCTGAACCTGTTTGAACGGGTAGCCCTCAGGGGCCAGCTGCAACAGGTAATGGCCGGCGAACCTCAGAAGTTTGAGTGGTGGATACAGGACAAGACCCATGAGTTGCTTCCGATAGAAATATCCTTGCGGAAAGGCTCTTTTAAAGGGCACCACATGATCTTCGGATCCGCCAAAAACCTGTACGAAGTAGTGGGTACCGAGCAGGACGTACGCTTCCGGAACCACCAGCTCGAGTTTGTAAACAACCTGATCACGAACCTGTCGGCGGTAGGCAGCCAGCAGGAAGTGCTGAAGTATACCCTGGATGAGCTGCTGGCTAAAAGCGACATAACCGGCGGCTGTGTGTACACTTATACAGCGCAAACGGGACTTGCCGAACTCGCCTACTCTGCCGGCGAAGCCAGCGGCCAACCATTACTTACGCCTGTTACAATTGATGCACCACTTGCCGCGCAGCTACTTACGCACCAGAAAAGAAGAGGCCTCTCTGCTATCACACAACTGTTTTCAGAATTACTGCAACGCGAGCTGACTGTAGTTCCTGTAGCTACTGAAGACAAGCTACTGGCGCTGCTCATATTATGGCCTGGAGGCAGCCACCACATGACACAATCGTTTGCATCGTTGCTGGACTTTGTGGGCACTGCCATCGGCAACTATATTTCGCGGCACGAGCTCATGCTCCGGCTTTCGCATACCGAAGATAAGTATAAGCTCCTTTTCGACGCTTCGTATGATGCCATTCTGCTGTTTAAGGATGGTCAGATTGTGGATTGTAATGAAAAGACCCTCCAATACTTCCGTTGCAAGCGGGAAGATTTGATCAGCAGCACGCCGATGGACTTTTCGCCGGAGTTCCAGCCGGATGGCATGCGGTCTTCAGAGAAAACCGCCATGCTGATGGAACAGGTACTCACGACAGGGGTGCCCATTACGTTTGAATGGAAGAACATCCGCAAAGATGGCACTAC
>DATBUF010000038.1:0-3441 GCA_036516435.1 Pontibacter sp. | reverse complement strand
GGAAGCCTTGCACAAAGAGATAAAAAAACTGAAGGCCACACACCTGGCCGTGATGCTGAAAATCGAAACAAAAGAAAGCTTCCGAAACCTGCCGCACCTCTTGCTGGCAGCCATGCGCACTTACCCGGCCGGTATCATGATAGCCCGCGGCGATTTAGCGGTAGAATGTGGTTGGCAGCGACTGGCCGAAGTACAGGAAGAGATTCTGTGGCTGTGCGAAGCTTCTCATATACCCGTGGTGTGGGCTACCCAGGTGCTGGAAACTTTAGCTAAAAAAGGAAGACCTTCCCGCGCCGAAATCACCGATGCCGCTATGGCCCAGCGTGCCGACTGTATCATGCTTAACAAGGGGCCGCACATTATAGAGGCCATTCTGATGCTGCACGACATTGTACACCGCATGCAGGAGCACCAGCTCAAGAAAACATCCATGCTGCGCAACCTGCATATCTCAGAGCTCTCCCCCGATGGGGCAGATTAAACTATAAACCTGTACTTTTACCTAACTAAATACCTGTAACCTATGGATGGCAGAAAACGCTCGAATATAAAACCTGGCATACGTGTAAACATTGTACTGAAAGAGGACCAGCGCACAGGCTACCTTACCGAAGGCTATGTGCAGGACATCCTGACCAATTCTTCCATGCACCCGCACGGCATCAAAGTAAAGCTCGAAACCGGGGAGGTTGGCCGTGTTAAAGAAATTCTGGAGGAAGAGGATTGAGCCGCCAGTTGCATAATGGCTGCAACTATAGAACTATAGTTTACACTTCACAAGCTATAGTTAATCAGCTTCCATCAAACTATAGATCGGCAAACTATAGTTACCTTGAACACATAACCACCAGCAACCTAACTTTTACAAAAGTCCTTCATCAGCAAAACTATAGTAGTCGTTGTTGGTGAAGATGATGTGATCGAGGATAGGCAGATCAAGAAAGGAACCGGCCTCTTTCATTTTCTTGGTGAGTGCAATGTCGGCGGCGCTGGGTTTAGTGTTTCCGCTGGGATGGTTGTGCACCAGGATTATAGCGCTCGCCAGTTGCTCCAGTGCCTTTTTGAAGATGATTTTCGGGTCGGCTACCGTGCCTGCCACACCCCCGGCGCTGATGCTTTCCTTTTTCATCACAATATTGGCGCGGTTCAGCAAAATGATCCAGAATTCCTCATGTGGCAAATCGAGCAGTTGTGGTTTTATGTAATTGTAAATGTCAGTAGAGCAGGTGATCTGTGTTTTAGCGGCCGCAGCGGTTTCTTTGCGCCGACGACCCAGTTCCAGGGCGCTAACTATAGCAATGGCCTTAGCCTCCCCAATGCCCTTGTGTTTCATCAGGTCTTTTACCGACAGGCGCGCCAATTCGTTCAGATCGTTGCCTACAGCCGAAAGTATCAGCTTGGCTACATCTACAGCTGTCAGTTTCGGAGTGCCCGAGCCGATGATTATGGCAATAAGCTCTGCATCGCTTAAGGCTGCTTTCCCTTTCAGCAACAGCTTTTCACGTGGCCGGTCTTCCTCAGCCCACGATTTAATATGCAACGATGGCTGGTAAGCAGCAACTGTGTCAGTGTCTTTCATGTCGGTACAGTATTTGTAAAGTAAAAGCGGTGCTTCTGAAAGCAAAAAACTCTTTTTTTAGTTCAGCGGCACCGGAAAAACTATAGTTCCTGACTTAATACTTTACCGTTGTACCTTTTGGTCCGACGGCCTCTAACCTATATGAAACGCATGATTTCTTTTGCCATCCTGGCTTTTATACTTTTCCTGATAGACCTGTATGTCTTTCAGGCACTTAAAACTGTCATACAAAGCCTTTCACCCCAAACACAACAATACATTAAGATCGGGTACTGGGTACTTTTTGCAGCTGCTCTGGTTGTCTTCGCCATCTTCGCCAATACGCCACGCCACCCGTCCAGCGCCCTGAAAGTATACCTGACCAGCATCTTTTTCATATTGTATGCCAGCAAGCTGCTGGTGGTGCTTTTCCTGTTTTTAGATGACCTGATCCGCATCGGTAAAGTGGCTCTTAATGCTGTAAACGCAGACGCTGGTTTTGACCCGTCACGCAATAAATTCCTGAGCCAGGTAGGTTTACTGGTAGCAGCAGTGCCTTTTGCTGCATCTGTTTACGGCATGGTAAAAGGGGCCTACGATTATCGTGTTAAACGTATAACACTGCGTTTCCCGAACCTGCCGCAGGCCTTTGATGGCTTTAAGATGTTGCAGATATCGGACCTGCACACCGGTAGTTTCCACTCCAAAGAGCCCCTGCAGGAGGCGGTACAACTGATAAACAAACAACAGGCTGATGTAGTGTTTTTTACAGGCGACCTGGTGAACAACGTCGCCACAGAACTATACCCGCACTTGGAAACGCTGAAAGAAATAAAAGCTAAAACGGCTGTATACTCCGTGCTGGGCAACCACGACTATGGCGATTATGTGCAATGGGGCAACCCGGAAACTAAAAAGCAGAACCTGCAGCACCTGATGGAGGCACAAGGCAGAATGGGCTGGCAGCTGCTGATGAATGAGCACCGGGTAATTGAAAGGGCCGGAGAAAAGATTGCTATACTTGGTGTGGAGAACTGGGGAAACCGCGCCGGCTTCCCGAAGTACGGCAACCTGGCCGAAGCATACGCCGGCACAGAGCAGGCGCCTTTTAAAGTTCTGCTGTCGCACGACCCTTCGCACTGGGATGGCGAGGTAAACCAGAAGTACCAGGACATTGACCTGACACTATCAGGCCACACCCACGGCATGCAGTTTGGGGTAAATATTCCCGGCCTGAAGTGGAGTCCCGTGCAGTATGTATACAAACAATGGGCAGGCCTTTACCAGAAAGGGCGCCAGTACCTGTACGTAAACACAGGCCTCGGTTTTCTGGGCTATCCGGGGCGCGTTGGCTTTTTGCCGGAGATCACAGTTTTTGAGCTAAAAAAGGCTTAAACGCTTTAGTTTATAGTTGACAGGCCGGTGCATAAGCACCGGCCTGTTTTGTTTTTGGAGAGGCTCACAAGCTATAGTTTGCTGTAACTACAGCTTACCCCTGAATTAACCTTACAGGTTGCTGCACGTAAAAAATCAGGCATAGAACCATGCACATTGCCATGGTCAGATGATGCCATGTACAACCTAAGAAAACAAACAATGAAAAAGATATTTTATACCTGTGCAGCCATAGCTGCGTTCCTGTTTACCTCCTGCACCGAAGACAAAGGAACATCTTTTGAAGTAGCCGATGCCAACCATGATGAACGTGTAAACCCAAATCATCTCCGGGATTATTACAGACCTGGAACAGCATCACTTTCAACAACCTCTACCGAAATAGGAGCCAACACCAACTCATCAGGAGGGCAGGCCGATGCGGGCGCTGCTGCTGGCACGGGAGCTAACCAGAGCAGCCCTACGGCTGTAGACCTGGTTTATGCCTA
>DATBUF010000037.1:0-4497 GCA_036516435.1 Pontibacter sp. | reverse complement strand
CTTTTGCTTTAAAAATTATAGTTCCCGATCCGGGCCGTTACTGGCGCGGTCTGGGGTTTTGCTGTTTTTGCTTATCAAGTTGCTCTTGCTGGCGTGCCGCTGTGTCCACGTTAGCGGGCATGTCCCCAAACTGGTCGGCCTGTTCGCCGGTTACAGCTGTATCGCCAATCGGGGCTGGTCTTGGCTCAGAAAGGTTTGTTACTGCCGGATCTTCAGCAATGGCATCTGCGGTACTGCTCTCGCCCGGCTGGTCTGTAGTTGTCTGGCCGCAGCCAACGCCAACTATAGCTGCAAAGGCCACAGCCACACCTGTTTTAAATATCGATAGTTTCATTTTCATAGTCATTGTTTAAAATTCCTGATTTTTTAACGACTATAGTTCTCAATTAGTTATCCGGAACAACCCTAGAACCCAAACCCGATCAGCAACCCGGTACGCGCTTTCTGGCCTTCCTGGAACGAGGTTACGAAATCAACCCGCAGAAATTTAAAGATGTGCTCGATGCCCACCCCTAGCTCCACATAGTTCCTGGATTGCTGTGTATTCAGGTAGCTGAGGCTTACTACTTCCTGTAGTTTTAGTTTTCTGAACAGCGGTATTTTGTTGAACAGGAAGCCATTAAAATGATGCGCGTAGTGAGCCTCGAGGTAGTTGTTATTGGTGCTGTATTTATAGTAATCGAGTAGCTGAAAGCCTTCGTAGGAGCCGGCAAACAGCGTACGGTTACCATTAAAGTGGCGGTAATCCAGCAGAGTCATGCGCTCTTTGTTCCAGAACACGCCGCCGGATGCGCTATAGTTGCTCGTGCCCAGCAAGCCCAGTCGTATCTCATCGCTCACACGCAGAGCCGCTGTACTATATTGCACATCTCCGCCTAGCGCGTTGATGCCCGTGCGGTAAGCCAGGCTTATAGTAGGGTATTTAGAACCCAGGTTTATCTTCTGATCGGGGCGCGTAATATAGCGCTGGCCCGGCTTTATGCTTAAACTGAACGATGCCGTCAGGGCCTGGTGCGGGGTAAAAGCTGCGTCGGGTAGCTCTGCATTCTCGGGTACGTTGGATGTAAAGCGGCTTGTGCCCTCGGCATTCCGGTCTCTGAACGTAAAATCGGTGGTGTTCTGCATGGGCATGCGGTGCGCGTACTCCAGGTTGGCTGTTAGCTGCAGGCCATTTGCCAGTTCGCCGCGGTGCGCCAGTCTTATAAAATCACGCTGGTATAGTTTCATGTAGTTTTTTTCGGCTACCAGCGTGTAGAGCGTGTTCACGAACGGGGCAATCGGGTTGGTGTTGTTGATCTGGTCTACATAGCGGCCGCCTTCCACCTGCACAATACTGTTGGTCATGGTGTTATACACATAAGCTGCGCGTAATTTGGCATTCAGCTTTTCGTTAGAGAACCCATACCGCACAGCAGGCTCTATTACGTAGCGGCGGCGATCGTCGAAACGGCGGCCGTAGGTCACTTTTACATCAGCTACCAAACCCTCCACGGTGTTGTACTGCAAAATGCTGGCATTGGTAGGGCTCACAATCGGGTCGAAGCGCAGGTAGGTGTCTTCGTAACTATTGCGGTATGTATAGCCACCCAGAAACAGGTTACCGAACGTAGGTTTGTTCCGGATGCGGTCCAGCGAGTCCTGGTATACTTTTGACTCTTTGATGATCTCCAGGCTATCTTTCTTCATGTAGTCCTTAGACTCCTCCTGCGTGAGCGGCACCGGCCGTATCTTGTCCCAGTACAGCGAATCGCGCTTGTTGGCCTCCTTGTCTACTACCAGAATCTCCTTACTGAACAGCTTTTCGTTATGGATCGGTTTTTCTGCCGGATCAGCTTTCTCGGGTTCTATAACTCTGTACCGGGGTTTAGGCGCAGGTTTCGCTGCCTGCGTATTGGCAACTATAGTTTCCTGGGGTTCCGGCGCTACTTCTTCTACTACCGGTGGCTTTTTGTAGGCTGCCTGCACCTTATAGTTGGAGTACACACCTGTTACATAGCCACGACCCTTAAAGCCCAGTCCGGCTGCCTCAAACGTAAATTTCTGCGATACCGGCATCCAGACATGCTCCAGCACCGGCTCGTACACCTGCCGCACCCGTATGTAGTCCACAAACTCGATTCCGGCATTTTTAGTGAGTTTCAGGTCGGTACTGTGCAGGCGCCAGGTGCCATCTACAATGTAAATACTGCCTTCAAACACAGGGTCGTTGCGCCGCCGCGGGATTACTTTTATTTTGTTGATAGTGCGCCCATTCTCCTCAAAAGCACCCAGGTACTGGTATTTATAAAAGAACAGCGCATTGTTGGCCAGCGGCGATACAAAACCGCGTTCGCTCAGGCCCTGTATTTTCAGCAGGTTTTCGTAGAAGCTCACATTCATTTCCGAAGCCTGGTTAAACGTGAAGCCTTTCTTCTGACCACTTACCCGCGAGGAGATCAGTCGCTCGTTTATCTTGTTCGGACGTTTCACGTGCAACTGCGACACCGACTCTGACAAGTAAACGATGCCTGTATCCACATCCACCACCCGGATACCCAGTACCTTGCTCGGCACTTTATCCATTCGGGCCACGCTCTTCATGTACACGCGGGCACTCCAGGCCAGGGCCTCGTTCAGGTGGTATTTGCGTAACCGGATGGCATTGCGCATAATCGGGTAAGCCGGATCTTCATCAGCAGCACGTACTACTACCTCCTTCAGGTTGAGTACCTCCGGCAAAAGCTGCACATTAAGCTCTTTCTGCTGTCCGTTTATAGTTACAACCTGCGTTTTTGCCTTGTAGCCTACAAACTTAAACTCCAGGGTGTAAGTACCTGAGTCGAGCTGCAGCTGGTAGTAGCCGTTCTCGTTAGTAGCCGTACCGCTACTGGTTTCTTTAATGTAGATGCTGGCGAAGGGCAGGCCCTGCCCGTTCTCGTCAATGATGCGGCCACGCAGGGTACCGCCAAGGCAGAACAGCGGCAGGAACACAAACAGGAATATAAACCAGGTAAAGCGCATGTAGGGTTTGGTTAACGTTGGCTTTATATGCAATATATATAGCTAACGTTACATATTATACGCTTAGTTTATATTCTGTCTTAAATCCATACCTTTTTATTTCTGAGCGGCAGCCGACTGCGGGACTTTAGCTAACTTGCTTTTGTACCTGATATTCAGGATAACGCCCAGCAGCACCAGCGCCATACCGGCATAGGAACCAAACGTAAAGCTCTCATCAAACATAAAAAAGCCCAGCGCCAGAGCATAGAAGATGCCGATATAGTTCAGGTTGGCGACTTTCGAGAGCTCTTCGGCCTGGTACGACATGGTCATGTAATATTGCGCCAGCTGCGTAAAAATGCCTACCAGCAACAGCATGAGCCAGTCCCAGCCCTGTGGCTGCACCCACTCCAGCAGGCAGTAAACACCCGAAACCGGCAGCGCCACCAGCGGAAAGTAAAACACGATCACCAGCGGATGTTCCCGGGTGTTCAGCTTACGGATGATGTTATAGGAGATGCCCGAGATAAAAGCGCCTGCCACCCCTATGCCCAGGTAAAACGGCGAAATGCGCACATCTACCCCCTCTATTACCAGAATACCGGCAAATGATACCAGAAAGAATACCCACTGCCAGGGCTTCACGTGCTCCTTCACTATAAAAATGCCCAGGATGGTGGTAAAGATCGGCGACAGGTACTGGATGGTGACGGCGGTAGCCAGCGGTATGTTCTGCAGCGTAGTGAAATATAAAATGAGTGCGACGGCGCCCGTAACACCCCGCGTCACGAGCAAGCTTTTGTGCGTACCCCACACGTTTACCTGCTGGCGCCGAAGCACGGCATAGCTCATCGCAATCGAGATAATCGACCTGAAAAAGATGACCTCCCCGGCCGGAATATGTGGCACCAGCTTCACACACACGTTCATCAACGCAAAAAACAGCGTCGACAGCAACATGTACTGCACTCCCTTCGAAAACATAGGCACGTTAAAGTTTGGGCTGCAAAGGTAGTGGTTTGTTGCCTGAATGGGAGGTGGTAATTGCTATTGCTTGCTGCTTAGCTATTGTTCTATAGTTACAGCTACTTGCCACTTGCCACAAGCCTGTTGTTTCATAGCCTTCTTTATTCCTGGGAGCTTTACTTACCCTTTGTTTTATAGTTAGCTTTGGTGCGCTCACGGCCGCGAGGCCTCGTCTTTGGGCATCGCGCTGCTGCCTTCTTGCTATCCTCCTGCGTCGGATTGCCTGCGGCACCGCAACAAGTCAAAGGCGCTCAACCCAAAGACTGACATCATCTCGATAGTAGCTGAACTATAGTTTAGAAGAGAAACTGTAGTTACATAGCCTTTCTCGTGGTAGTAGTTCCGTAGGGACAGGTCGCGACCTGTCCGCTCTTGGTCTGGAACTATAGAATCATAGCTGCAACTATAGTAATGGCTGAAGTTTATTGCTGGCGCGGGTTTGTAATCCGTGTTTAACTATAGTGTCGGATTTGCAATCCGACTGGGCCA
>DATBUF010000036.1:0-5826 GCA_036516435.1 Pontibacter sp. | reverse complement strand
TAAGGCACAAGTGGCGGGACGCCACCAAATAACTCACACTCGCCAGAGGCGAGCGAGGGCATTATTTTTTATGATTTTAGCAGAATGAAACAGCCTTGGGTATACCACAGTAGGTAAGACAATATAGTCTCTCAAAACACTACAACTATAGTTAACTCCCTCCCCCGCAACCAGATCAGGCAGATCCTGTCGTCCGCACGTAATTAGAAGACTTAAATCTCTTTTATTTATAACCAAAGTCATTTTCTGCCTTCCCATCCTTCCGCACCTTTGTTGCAGCATACCGTGCTTTCAGAGGACTCTATAGTTCTTCCGGTTGGTACGGCCAAAACTTGATTTTATAACTTAAACTTTACCCACATGAAATACAGGAAACTATGGCTTGGGTTTTTAGCCGTTATTGTCGGCTCCTTTGCCGTGCTCGGTTACTATGGTATCGAGATTTACAGAGAAGCGCCGCCTATTCCGCTGAAGGTGGTTACTGCCTCCGGAAAGGTTCTTTTTACAGAGCAGGATATAAAGGACGGGCAGAATGTGTGGCAGTCTGCAGGAGGCCAGCAGCTGGGCTCGGTATGGGGCCACGGGGCTTACGTAGCCCCCGACTGGAGCGCCGACTGGCTGCACAAAGAAGCCATGTATTTCCTGGATTACTGGGCTCAGCAGGAAAAAGGGGTAAACTATGATGCGCTGGATGAAGAAGTCAAAGCCATGCTGGAAGCCCGTTTGCAGAAGCAAATCCGCGCTAACACCTACAACCCCGAAACAGGTGAACTGACCATTTCAGACCTGCGTGCCGAAGCCATTGCCGATGTTAGCAAGCACTATACCGGCCTGTTCACCAACGATCCGGCCCTGGCCGGGCACCGCGAAGCATACGCCATGCCCGACAATACCATCAAGGACCCGGTACGCATGCAGAAACTCAATGCCTTCTTTTTCTGGACATCGTGGGCCTGCGTAACAGAGCGTCCCGGCAAAGCGATTACGTACACCAACAACTGGCCTGCCGAGAAACTGGTAGCCAACGAGCCCAGCAGCGACCTGATCATCTGGACCGGTTTCAGCGTGATTATCCTGATTGCTGGTGTCGGCCTGCTGGCTTACTACTATGCTGCCAACTCTGAAGAAGAAATAGACAAGTCCCGCTTACCTAAAAAAGACCCGCTGCTGGGCCTGAATGCCACCCCATCTATGAAGGCTACTTTAAAGTACTTCTGGATTGTGACAGCCCTTATTCTGGTGCAGGTTACGCTTGGCGTAGTTGCGGCACACTATGGCGTGGAAGGCCAGGCCCTGTACGGTTTCCCGCTTGCTGATATGCTGCCTTATTCTGTAACCCGTACCTGGCACGTGCAGCTGGCTATATTCTGGATCGCAACTTCGTGGCTGGCAACCGGCCTTTACATTGCCCCTGCGGTATCGGGCTACGAACCTAAGTTTCAGAAGCTGGGAGTTAATTTCCTGTTCATCTGCCTGCTGGTTATTGTGGCCGGGTCGCTGGCCGGGCAATGGTATGGTGTGATGCAAAAGCTGGGCTACACCCAGAACTTCTGGTTCGGCCACCAGGGTTACGAGTACGTAGACCTCGGCCGTTTCTGGCAGATCTTCCTGCTGGTGGGCTTGTTCCTATGGCTTGGCCTGATGATACGCGCCATTATGCCTGCTTTCCGTAATAACGTGGAGGGTCGTCACCTGCTGGGCATGTTCCTGATCTCTTCAGCTGCCATCGCTATTTTCTACGCTTCGGGCTTAATGTGGGGCCAGCATACGAACCTGGCCATTGCCGAATACTGGCGCTGGTGGGTAGTGCACCTGTGGGTAGAAGGCTTCTTCGAGGTGTTTGCCACAGTTGTTATCGCCTTCCTGTTTGTGCGCATGGGGCTGCTCGACACTAAAATAGCTACCTCTACAGTACTGTTCTCTACTATCATCTTCCTGTTTGGAGGTATCATCGGTACTTTCCACCACTTGTACTTCAGTGGCACGCCTACAGCGGTTATGGCGCTGGGTGCTACCTTCAGTGCGCTGGAAGTGGTACCACTGGTGCTCATCGGTTTTGAGGCCTACCATAACCTGAAAATCAGCCGGGTTACCCTCTGGATAAAAGCTTACAAGTGGCCTATCTATAGTTTCGTGGCAGTAGCTTTCTGGAACCTGGTAGGTGCGGGCGTATTTGGGTTCGTGATCAACCCGCCTATTGCGCTCTATTACATGCAGGGACTCAACACTACTCCAGTACACGCACACACTGCCCTGTTTGGTGTATACGGCATGCTGGGAATAGGCCTGATGCTGTTCGTGCTCAAAGGGCTGTCGGGAAGAAGACGCTGGAAAGATGGGGTAATCAGCTTTGCTTTCTGGTCTATCAACATCGGCCTGATACTGATGGTGCTGCTGAGTGTGCTGCCTATAGGCCTGCTACAAACCTGGGCCAGCGTAGAACACGGCCTGTGGTATGCCCGCTCTATGGAGTTTATGCAGACCGATACGATGGAAACACTGCGATGGCTACGTGTGATCGGGGACACCATTTTTGCCGGTGGCGTAATTGCCCTGGTGTGGTTTGTGATCGGGCTTAAAACAGGCTGGTCTTTAGCCCCCGAAAACGACGTGCAGGATATTGACCTGCTGGAACTGGAAAAAGAAACTATGAAGCGCAAATAGGCCTGCAACTATAGTTTTGTTCTGCAAATATGAGTCATCCCGGAGTTTGGTTCCTGGATAAGAACAGTTGATTCCAGAGGTTTGCCAGTACCAATCGGATGCGGTAAAGCGGTGTGGGGGTGTCCCTGCACCGCTTTCCTGTTCTATGGCAGCCCTGCCTGAGCAGGTTGGAGACGGTCTGGCGGAACTCCTTGTCCAGCAGCGAGAGCAGGAAGGCGTACACGAGCGTGACGATCTGCAAAAGCTTCATGCGCTTCTCCCAGAACCAGAGTCGGCAGGACTCCATGCCCATCTCTGCTTTGTTGAAGCGGAAGGCCTGCTCGATCTGCCACCCTCTGGCGTTGGCAAACACAGGCGCCAGGCATCGTGCTCGCTCTTCACCTCTTCGTTGATCAGTAAGTACCAGGGCTGGCAGCCTTTCTTGCCCGGCCGGCAGATGACCAGGGTGAACGGGCAGTTATAGTCCGGGTGCAGGCAGGGCTGCCAGATAAGGCTGCGGCGGTAGGAGGCGCTGCGCACCATATCACGCACTACTTTGGAGGAAGTGGCCTTTTTGCCCACCGAGAAGCGGTAGGCGTCTTTCAGCATCCCCCGCACGTCTACCAGCTTGTAGCGGGAGGGCCAGCGCAAAAGGAAGCGGTGCGTGCCAGCAGCAGGCCTGAGGGACGGTTGCGGTGGCGCATCAGCGTCTGACACAGGCCCGAAAAGGTGCTGACCAGCCGGCGGTCCAGCAGCCGGTCGAGCAGAAAAAGGAAAGGAACTTCTCCAGACGTCGGGAGAAAAAACAGGCCTGGAAAAGAACCTCAGCCCTTTATACTGCGTTTTTAGAGGTAGAACACATAAAAACCTCCTGCCTTTAGGTGATACATCAACTATATCCCTAAAACAGGAGGTTTTTCTTTTTTCATCCCATCCCTAAACTCCGGGATGAATCATGTTTTGTTTGCGGCTGCCATGGCTTTGCTCATCTAAACGTCTACTCCATTCCTTCATTTGTCGAAAAAATTTCTGAGCCACCTGTATCCTGCTACCTTCAACAAAAAAGCAACAGAAGCTATGAGGTACAGTTACATTTTCGGGATCATCTTTTTAGGATTTTTAAAAGCAAATTTTCTTTTTGCTCAAACAACAAGCATTCATGGTCAGGTACAAGACGAGAAACAGACAGCTGTTGAATATGCGACTGTTACCCTACTAAATGCAAAGGACAGTACCTTCGCAAAGGGTGCTATGACCGGGGAGGATGGGCACTACCAGATAAAAGCGGTTGTACCGGGCACATACTTTCTGGTTGTGTCGTCTCTTGGTTTTGCGAAATACTCCAGTGAAACATTCGCCTATAAAGGAAATGAGCTAGTGCTCCCTACCGTTTTGCTAAGCAGATCGGCTCAAACGTTGGGCGAAGTGACTGTTAAGGCACAACGCCAGGTGATGGTAAGAAAGGCAGACCGTTACGTAATGGATGTTACGGCAAGTTCCTTTCAGTCAGACAACCTAAAAGACATACTGCAGGCGCTTCCTTTTGCACAGGTAAAAGGAGGTGAAATATCCATTAACGGAAAAGGCGGCGTATTGGTCCTGTTAGATAAGGTACAAATGCCGGGAGCCACTTTAAGTGCTATTTTAGCATCCTTGACTGGCGACGAGATAGACAACATTGAGTTTATTACAAATCCTTCCTCCCGCTATCCTTCTAATGTCAGCACTGTAATAGCAATTACGACCAAGAGGTCAAAGAACTACGGGCTTACAGGTTCCGCAAGACTTACCGCCTCGCAAGGCATAAAGGCAAGAGGACTTGCAGGCACTTCCTTAACCTTCAGGAAAGAAAGATGGGTATCAAACCTGAACGTAAACTATAATGCCACCACCTCTTTTAATGAGAACACCGGATACAGGGTTCTCCACTCAAACGGCAACCAACTGGTGCTTAATCAAGACCTTACCTCCTCTCTTGTATACTATAAGCCTTCCCTGAGAGGCAGTTTTGAATACACCCTTAATAAAAACAACACTGTAGGTGTTCAGGCCGCAACTTCGTATAGCAAGATAATGGACAATAGCCTGACACAAAACAGAATCAGGTTCTCTAACCAGGTTAACGGAGCTACGGACTCATTGCTGACAACTGACCTGGTTGATTACGGCTATAATTTAGTGCAAAACTACAGCCTGTTTTACAACCACAAGCTGGACACCCTGGGCAAGTCCTTCGATGTTATTCTGACCTATACTCCTGTTCAAAGGAAAGAGAACACGGAAATGCTCTTTCAAAATGTAATGAATGCCCAGGGGGAGTTGATACGAAAACTGAGAACGGTAAGAAACATCAATGCAAGCCAAGCAAACATACTGGTGGGGCAGATGGATTGGGACCTCCCCTATAAACATAACTGGAATCTTACCACGGGTGCTAAAATAACTCACTCTACTAATAGTACAAAGCCAACGCAAGAAGTGCTGACCAGTAAAGGATTTGCGCTGGAAGACGAGTTTAGCTTCAGGAATGAGTTTGAGGAAAACTTAGTGGCTGTCTATGCATCTGTTGATAAACCTTTGGGCAAAAGAACCACAATAAGTGCAGGCTTGAGAGCGGAATACGCAACAATGCTAGTGGACAACATCACTTCCAAAGAAAGAGTTGTAGACAGAGACTTTCTGGACTTTTTCCCCACCTTGAGGGTCGATCACACCTTATCAGACGACTTGCAGCTTTCTGCTAACTACAGAAGAACAATTCAGAGGCCAGGGTTTAGCGTATTAACGCCTTTCAGGATGTATGTAGATGATTTCACCATTACAGAAGGGAACCCAGGCCTGCAGCCTACATACGCCAGCTCCTACTCGCTTAATGCCGTGTTTAAGGATAACTTGTTTTTTGAGTTTGAATACAAGGATGCAAAGGACGTCTACACCCAATTACCGGAGGCAGTAGGGGACGTAACCATCTGGAAAGACCGCAACTTTGACTTAAGCTCTTACGGCCTGGTGGGCAACTATGGGTATAAATTAATGCCCTGGTGGTCTGGTAGCCTGTATGCCTACGGGGCTGTTTTTGAGTCAGCTATCAACACAAGGAGCTTTGATGAAACCGGAGGCCTCAGAAGTTTCTACCACACCTTTGGTTTAGAGAATACCTTTAGCTTGCCTGGAGTGCTGCGT
>DATBUF010000035.1:0-6957 GCA_036516435.1 Pontibacter sp. | reverse complement strand
ATTTCCATCTTCACCGGGTAGGCTTCTACCAGGGAGCTGGCTATGCCCATGCTTACCAGACCAAAGGTTTGCTGCAAGTTGCACACCAGCATCCCCATCGACAGGCCATAGGCAGCCCCGATAAATGCAACCAGCGCCCCTTCCAGTAAAAAAATGTTCCGGATGGTAGTGGCAGTTGCCCCCATGGAGGCTAGTATGGCAACGTCTTTTTTCTTGTCGATCACGAGCATGGAGAGCGAGAAGAAAATGTTCAGCGAAGCAATAAAGAGGATAAAGGCAAAAGTCACAAACACAAAGAGCTTCTCCACCTTCACGGCGCGCAGCAAACTGGTGTGCTGCTCATCGCTGTTTTGTATCCTGAACTTTGGGCCTAACAGTTCCTGCAACGAACGCTTTACCTGCTCTATACGGAAGCCTTCGTCTACTTTTATTTCCAGGGCTGTACGCTTACGACCATACTCCAGCAGTTCAGCAGCATAGTTCAGCGGCACAAACACGTAGGCATCGTCGTACTGTCGTTCTATCGCGAATACTCCTCCGGGTAAGATAGGCAGACTGTTAAAAGCCCCTTCAGCGTTCATGGGGTTAAACTTGGTGTTGCGCGGATACATAAACTGCATCGGCACGAACTGGTTGCCCGGTTTTATAGATAGCTGGTATTGCACGCCGCGGCCTACCAGCGCATAGTAACGGTCGTTGAGTATAAGCTGGTGGTGTCCCTCCACAACAGAGGTATCGATCTCATTCTGCTGGAAGAAATTCTCACTGACACCTTTCATTTTGACCACCATCTGGCGGTCGTTGTAGCGGAGCAGCGCATTATCTTCTATCACCTCCGATACCACGGCCACGCCCGGCATGCGCCTGATGCGGTTCATGAACTCTGTATCCGTCTCAAACGCCTTGCCCTCTACTACTGTAATCTTCAGGTCAGGATCAAAACTGGAATAAATCTTCCGGATCAGGTCTTCCAAACCGTTAAATACCGACAGCACAATAATCAGCGCCATAGAGCCCACAGCTACGCCAATCATCGCAATGTTAGAGATAATGCTGATGATGTTCCGCTTCTTTTTAGAGAAGAAATAGCGTTTTGCTATGAGGAAAGGGACGTTCAAGTTTTCGTTATTCGTTGTTGGTTAATCGTTGATCGTACTGATGGTTAAATGGCTTAATTGTTGAATTGCTATTCCTACTATTCCAGATCAACAATTTAACATTCAACAATTAAATCTATTTCCAGGCTTT
Organism: Pontibacter sp.; assembly: GCA_036516435.1. GTDB lineage: Bacteria > Bacteroidota > Bacteroidia > Cytophagales > Hymenobacteraceae > Pontibacter. The sequence goes on along the minus strand of DATBUF010000035.1, from coordinate 5,709 downwards.
CACGATCAGGCCGGTGCCGGATGCATGTTTGTTGTTCACATCGAGCCAGTTAAGCACAAGGCTGAACGGGAATGTAACAAGATAGTAAAATGGCAGCACTATAAAGAACAGCTTCGACATATTCAGCATCAGCATCGGGTACTTCATAGACAGGCGCCACGAAATCTGACCTGGCTTTCCATAAGAGTAACGTGCCTCCATTTTACTGAAGCCTGCTGCCCGCAACTTGTCCTGTATCTCGTTTATGTTATAGCCGTCGCGTACGTGTTCTTCTATAAAAGATGTTTCGTCGTCGCCATGCACATCAGAGCCACCCTGGTCTGAAGGAGTGGAGATCAGGAGCATGCCACCCGGACGCAGCGAAGCATAAAAGTTTCTGAAAACATCCACATCTTCCAGAATGTGCTCCATTACATCTACTGAAAGTATAAGGTTATAGGCTTCAGGCTGGCGGAAGTGTACCAGGTCCGCTATCTTGAACAGCACATTGTGCCGGCCGAGCGCACGCATAAACCTGTTGTTATCCGATACCTGCTCTTCTTTTACATCTACTGCCAATATGTTCCACTTCGGGCTCATGCTGGAGAGATGGTAGGTATACTGCCCGAATCCGGCACCGGCATCCAGAATACACTGCTCTTCGGAGCGGCGGTTGGCTGCCCACTGGCGGAGTTCTTTGTGCACATGCCAGGTTCGCAGCAATAGCAGGTCCAGCAAGTTAAAAAATACACGACGCAGGAAGGGCGTTTTGTTAAAAACGTCGCCCAGTACCCGCTTTATCGGGTCGTATTGCATAAGGGTGAGGCAGAACTATGGCTATTTGTGATCATTGTCAGTATCTTCGATGTAGTCGTCTGCATCGTAGTAATCTTTATCGGCCGGTGGTATTTGTATGCCGTCGAACAGCTTATCTATTTTAGCGGCATACTCGGCTGTATCATCCAGGAAGAATACCAGTTCAGGGATAATGCGTACCTGGCTCTTAATACGCTGCGCCAGGTGGTGGCGTATTGTCTTGGTGTTCACACGCAGCTCCTGTAGCAGCTCTTCTTTGTTCGGAGCCATCATTACACTCAGGTACACGCGGGCCAGCCCCAGGTCCGGCGACACTCGCACTGTACTAACCGAGATGTAGGCCCCGCCAAACAGGTGCGTTGTCTCTCTCTGGAAGATTTCTGCCAGTTCCTTCTGTATCAGGCGTGAGAATTTCTGTTGTCTTTTACTTTCCATACGAAGATGCAAATATCATATTAATTTCGCATTTTTACCCCAAAAGCGCCTTATTCATTTCAAAGGTGCGCTGGTTTATAGTTCTCTCTAACTCCCTCTTTCCTTGGTAAGTTACTTCAGAAGCATACTGCCTTCCCGACTCTTCCTGCTGATTCTGCTTTTCCTGGCTATTCAGTTGCCCTTATACCTGCTACTTACTGCCGGCACTGTGCAAGAATTATATTTTATGCTGGTAGGGGAGCGCATGGCCGACGGATATAGCATGTATAGCCAGATCTATGCAGACATGGCTCCTCTTTCGGCGCTCATTTACTGGATGATAGACCTTGTTGCAGGGCGCTCTGTACTGGCTTACCGGATAGCAGCACTTGCTTTACTGCTGCTGCAAGCGCTTACTTTTAACGCTATCCTGAACCGTTATCAGGTATTTACTACTAAGAACTACATACCGGCACTTTTATACCTGGTACTGGGCAGCATTACCTATGAGTTCGGCATGCTGACGCCGCTGCTCATCGGTCATACCTTTGTGATACTTTCACTGCCTTACCTGATTACAGTATCGCGGGAGGGGATTGAAAACAACAGGCTTTTTGTAGGCGGGTTTATACTTGGCCTGGCTGCCTTAAGCTATCTGCCACTGGCGCTGTACTTACTGGTAGGGGTTTTTGCCGTGCTGCTTTTTGCATCCAACACATTCCGGAGCATTCTGCTGATGCTTTGCGGTTTTCTGTTCCCGTTTGCAGTGCTGCTCACCTATTATCTTTACACCGGCACACTCGATGAATTTACAGACCTGCATTTACTGCGGCCCTGGCGCTTTACTGTCGGTTTCGCCCTCCCCCCGGCAGACCTAGCTAAACTGATGGCGCTGCCCCTACTCGTACTCACCTTTGCAATCCTCTCTTCCTTGTCTCTGCCGCAGCGGTTGGTGTTTCAGGTTAAATTCCAGCAGGTAGTCTGGGTGTGGCTGCTTGTAGCTGTGCTTATCACTGTGACCAGAGACAACATTTCTGCTAATACCTTTATACTGCTGCTGCCCGCTATTGCCTATTTCGGAGAGTATCTGTTTACAAGCAATGTAAAGAAATGGATCCTGAGCCTGGCCTTTATGCTGCTGTTGGCAGGTACGTTGGTGATCCGGTATCGTGATGTTTTAGGCGTTAGCCGGCTGCTGCAGCTTTCTGACTCTCAGTTGATTTCTGCTGCTAAACTACCTGCTACCCCCCGCCACGAGAGCGTACTGGTACTGGGGAACGATATACGCTATTACTTCTATAACAAGCCTGCCACCCCCTATATAGACTGGCAACTGGCACAGCGGCATTTTGGCAAGCTAAATGAATATGAGGTTGTGTACCAGTTGTACCGCAACATGCAGGCCGAACTACCTGACTACATTATAGATGAGGCAGGTCTGATGCAGGAGCTACAGTACAAGCTACCGAAAGTATTTGGCAACTATACGGCAACAGATCAGAAAAACATATACCGCTTAAAACAATAATTGCCGCTTAGCAGGCGGCAATTTTGTTTACTCTGTTCAGGTGGCGTCCACCTTCAAATGCTGTACTCAGGAACACCTTTACCATTTCCTCAGCCTCTTTCTCGGAAACAAAACGGGCAGGTATGCAGAGAATGTTTGCATCGTTGTGTTCCCGCGAGAGTTTCGCCAGTTCAGGCTGCCAGCACAATGCCGCTCTTATCTCAGGGTATTTGTTAGCCGTCATGGCTACGCCGTTTCCGCTGCCGCAGATAAGTATACCAAAGTCTGCTGTCTTCTTTACAACTGCTTTCGCCAGCGGGTGCACGTGGTCCGGGTAGTCTACGGATGCCTCTGAGCCGGGGCCAAAATCCTGTACTTCGTACCCGAGATCAGTCAACACTTTTTTGAGATTCTCCTTGTAAGTATAGCCGGCATGGTCGCCGCCAATTGCTATGTTGTAGGCCATCAGATTGTATTGTTTTCGTTCAGTCGCTTCAAATCACTTTTACGGATAGAGTGTGATACCATTATACTTGCTTCGTAGAGCAGCATCAGCGGGAAAGAAATCAGCAACTGGCTGATTACATCCGGAGGTGTTATAATAGCACCCACTACTAGTATTACGATAATCGCATGCCTGCGGTATAGTTTCATAACTCCCGGTGTCAGTAATCCTGCTTTTGTAAAGAAGTATACGATTACAGGCATCTGAAACATAAAGGCACAGGACAGGCAGAGGGTTGTAAGCGTGGAAATGTAAGACGACAGGTCAAACTCATTGACAATAGATGGGTCTACCTGATAACCTGCCAGAAAATTGATAGAAATAGGGGAGACCACATAGTACCCAAAGAGCAGACCCAGAATGAACAGTATTGAAACGAAAAATACTGCACCGCGAGAGCTCTTGCGTTCCTGTGGATATAGGCCAGGGCTCACAAATCGCCAGATCTCCCAGAAAGCATACGGAAAAGCACACGCTAACCCTATTACTACTGATACCAGCATGTGCATCGAGAACTGTCCGCTCATCTGACGGCTTTGTATGGTAAACCCTAGCTGGTCTATACAAAGCGCTTCCGAACCTACCCGCTCACCCAGCTCGCACATCAACCTATAGCTTAGGAAATCTGTACGAGCCGGCGCAAGTATAATATCATGAAACACAAAACCTTTTGCTAAAAAGGCAATAGTAGAAAAAACAAAGATAGAGGCTACCGCACGTATCAAATGCCATCTCAACTCCTCCAGATGGTCCACAAAGGACATCTCTTTCGGTTCCTCTCCTAAATGTCGTTGATCCATTGATCAGTATCTTGTATTAGTATGCGAACAGTGGGTATTGCTGCATCCACTTATTTACTTCGCTGCGCACTGTTGCCAGTTTGGTATCGTTATCGTGGTTAGTCAGCACATCATCAATCAGCTCCACAATACGAGCCATATCGTTTTCTTTCAGGCCACGCGTAGTAATAGCTGCTGTGCCAATGCGCATACCTGATGTAACAAACGGCGACTTGTCGTCAAACGGCACCATGTTCTTGTTAATTGTGATGTCTGCTTTCACCAGCGTGTTCTCAGCCAGTTTCCCGGTCAGGCCCTTAGAACGAAGGTCTATCAGCATCATGTGGTTTTCTGTTCCGCCTGATATGATGTTATAGCCACGCTCCACAAACGCATTTGCCATCGCCTGCGCATTTTGCTGCACCTGCTTTACGTACCCCAGGTAATCATCAGAAAGTGCCTCGTAGTAAGCAACTGCTTTCGCTGCAATAACGTGCTCCAGTGGCCCGCCCTGCGTACCAGGGAATACGGCTCCATCCAGGAGAGACGACATCATGCGTGTTTCGCCTTTTGGTGTCTTCAGTCCGAAAGGATTTTCAAAGTCTTTGCCCATCATAATCATACCGCCACGTGGCCCGCGCAGGGTTTTATGAGTGGTAGTAGTAACGATGTGGCAATGCTCAAACGGATTATTCAGCAACCCTTTAGCGATAAGGCCGGATGGGTGAGAGATATCAGCCATCAGCAGAGCACCCACCTCGTCGGCAGCAGCACGCAGCTTTTTATAGTCCCAGTCACGACTGTACGCAGATGCTCCGCAGATAATCAGCTTTGGCCTTTCACGTCTGGCTGTTTCTACAACTTTATCAAAGTCGATCAGACCTGTTTCCTGCTCAACGCCATAAAAAGACGGCTGGTATAGTTTACCAGAGAAGTTAACCGGCGACCCATGCGTTAAGTGCCCGCCATGCGACAAGTCAAACCCCAGGATTTTATCACCCGGCTGCAACACTGCCAGCATCACCGCCGCGTTTGCCTGCGCACCTGAATGTGGCTGCACATTTACCCATGTTGCACCAAAAAGCTCTTTTGCTCTATCAATTGCTAACTGCTCAGACTGGTCCACTATTTCGCAACCGCCATAGTAGCGCTTGCCGGGTAAGCCCTCAGCATACTTATTAGTCATTACGCTACCCATAGCCTGCATTACCTGCTCTGAAACAAAATTTTCGGAAGCAATAAGCTCTATACCATGCGTCTGGCGTTCTTTCTCTTTTGCAATTAGATCAAATATAGCGGTGTCTTTCTGCATCTTTGTATGTGATAAGGTATTCGTCCAAAATTAAGGCTTGCCTTGCAATAAACCAATGTTTCGGAATTTTATATACGCCGCTTATAGTATAATCGGATTCAGGAGCCCTAATGCTGGCATTTTGTAGTTAGCCTGACAAAAAGAGCCAAGCACTTTTAAGTACCTGGCTCTGCTATAGTTTATGACTATAGTTATTCTTTCACAATTCTGACCGATTCTAGTCTTTTATCATATGCAACAGTTACAATGTACACTCCAGGCAACAAGTTACTGTACATAACAATCGGAATACTATTTTCACCGGCATGTACTTTCACATCTTTAAAGTAAACTTGCTTCCCGTTGATGGAGGTAAGCCTTATAGTTGCTTTGCCGGCGCTCTTAGCTGTAAAGTATA
>DATBUF010000034.1:0-8392 GCA_036516435.1 Pontibacter sp. | reverse complement strand
ACACACTTTTACAACTCCTATGAGTTTATAGAGCTGCTGGTGGCGCAACCCATCAACCGCAGGAAAATATTTATGAGCGAGTATCTGGGAGTGGCCTGTTCTTTATCGGGAGCATTTGTATTGGGCGTAGGGGTGCCGGTGCTGGTTTTCGGAGCCAGTACTACCGGGCTTTACCTGGTGCTTACAGGCGTCTTTATCACGTTCATTTTTGTTGCGATGGCTTTCCTGGCTTCGGTTATCACCCGCGATAAGGCCAAAGGAATTGGGGTGGCGCTGCTGCTATGGTTTTACTTTGCCCTGATCTACGACGGAGTAGTGCTGTTTATACTGTACGCTTTCGGCGATTACCCGCTGGAGTATGCCACATTGCTGATGACCGCGCTGAACCCCATTGACCTGGGCAGGATTATCGTACTACTGAACCTTGATGTATCGGCGCTGATGGGCTATACCGGAGCGCTGTATAAAAGCATACTGGGCAGCCTGTGGGGCATAGGCCTTGCCTTCGGGTTGCTGTTGCTCTGGACACTGGTGCCGCTCTTAAGCTCCGGAAGAATTTTCTCCAGGAGAGATCTGTAACGCTTCCATCTTGTTGAACCACTATAAAGCAAAAGCGCGGGTTTTGTCCTGCGCTTTTGCTTTATAGTAACTATAGTTACTGCCGTTCTTTTATTTCTGCTGCTGACGAAACAGTATCTACCTGGAAGTTCTCAGCGGAGTCTGCATCTAATTCCAGTTGAGGGTTTATTTCCTCCCCGGCACCCTCCTGAACTTCAGGCGCTATCATGTTGTCTTCGCGCGTTGCATCAGTGTTGGTATTGCCTTCGCCAGTGGTGTTATTGTTATTACCGCAGGCAAATACCACCGTTCCAAGAAATATAAATAATAGCTTTTTCATAGTTTATAGTCTGGTGTAAACTATAAAAACGCCACTAGAATCAGATAGTTACGTCTGCCGGCTGGTAGGTGTAGTTAACTGCTGCCATTGCATTTTATAGTTGCTTAAGCCCGGGATTTCTGCCAATGCACCTACAGCATACACGGGTGAAATGCCTCCTTCTGCAAGCTTTGGAGCAGCTATAGCAACTATAGTTAGGCTCCCTCTTTCTTCGTCAGAATTGTATTATTTCTGAGGCCTTTCTCTGCTGCCCGTCAAGATTATTCCTCCGGGTTATTGTAAACGCTGGTGCATTGTCTCCGTAAACAGGCAATTAATAAGTATAGTCTTTTCCAGATAAACCGCAAGATTATGAAAAAACACACCACAACATCCAACAACATACTGGCAATGCTCCTGCGCAGACCAGTACAATTTGCTTTAACAGCGCTGCTCTGCAGCAGCATGCTCTATAGTTGTTCTTCCGGTGATAACGAAAATAAAGGCGCCAATGCACAGGAGGAAACAGGACTGGCGCAGGATCAGAACCAGACTGTAGGAGAAGAGATTGCAGAGGATAACGGCAAAGGAATCGGGCCTGTATCAACAGTAGAAGTTGGCGACCAGATAGACGAAGCACTTGCTGCCAAGGGAAAGACTTTATTTGAGGAGAAATGCTCAGCCTGCCACCAGCTGTCAGACCAGAAAGTAGTAGGGCCGGGCCTGGCTGGTGTTACAGAGCGTCGTAAATCGGAGTGGATCATGAACATGGTCATCAACCCGGAAGAAATGACCAAGAAAGACCCGACTGCTAAGAAACTGCTGGCTGAGCACCTGACCCAGATGACCAACCAGAACGTGAACGAGCAGGATGCGCGAGCTATTCTTGAGTTCCTGAGACAGAACGATAAGAAGAGCTAAACCAATGTAGCACCAAACTCACAAGCTTATGAAGATATTGAGAAAAGTAGCATCCGGAACTTCCCTGCTACTCGCTGCTTTTGGCGTAGTGCTGCAGGGCTGTGGCGGCTCTGGTAATGAAGGCAATGCTAAAGACAACACAGTAGCTGCTGATGCGGCTTCGGCAGTGTACGTGCCACCCGGGAAACACGATGAGCTATACTCGTTCCTGTCAGGCGGTTTTAACGGATAGGTATCGGTGTATGGTATTCCGTCAGGCAGGCTGCTGAAGGTAATTCCTGTGTTTTCGCAGTTCCCTGAAAATGGCTATGGCTACAACGAGGAAACAAAACCCATGCTGATGACCTCACATGGTTTTGTGCCCTGGGACGACCTGCACCACCCAAAGCTATCGCGTGCTGACGGGATGGCCGATGGTCGCTGGCTGTTCGTGAACGGGAACAACACGCCACGCGTAGCCCGTGTAGACCTGAAAACTTTCGAAACGGTAGAGATCATGGAGATCCCGAACTCGGCTGGTAACCACTGCTCTCCGTACCCGACCAACAACAACGAGTACATACTGGCAGGTACCCGCTTCTCAGTTCCGCTGGACATGAAAGGCGGTACCGGTGACGTAAGTATGGAGCAGTACAAAGACAAGTTCCGGGGCTCTATTTCTTTTATAAAAGTAGATAAGGAAAGTGGCGATATGGACCTGGATTTCCAGATCCTGGTTCCGGGCTTTGACTATGACCTGGCAAATGGCGGCAAAGGCCCATCAGAAGACTGGGTGTTTTTTACAACCTATAATTCTGAAAAGGCCCGCACCATGAAAGAACTGGGCGCCTCGCAGAACGACAAAGACTACCTGGCAGTTATAAACTGGAAAGTGGCAGCCAAGTATGCTGCAGAGGGCAAAGCACATGAGATGCCTGCCAATTACTACCATAACAAGCTGGACCACAACACGCACAAGGCAACCTCTACGGTAAAGAAAAAAGTGCGTTACCTGCTGCCGGAAGAATGTCCGGGTATGATGTACCTGATTCCGGCACCTAAATCACCGCACGGCATCGACGTAGACCCAAGTGGCGAGTACATGGTGGTAAACGGTAAGCTGGCTTCTTCGCTGCCGGTTTTCTCTTTCTCTAAAATGCAGAAAGCAATCGAGAACAAGCAGTTTGATGGTGAAGTAAATGGTATTCCGGTATTTAAATACGAGGCAGTACTGCACGCTGAAGTAAAAGAGCCGGGCTTAGGGCCGCTGCATACCGAGTTTGATGGCAAAGGCAATGCGTACTCTACCATGTTTGTGTCGTCTGAGGTGGTGAAGTGGAGCCTGAAAGACTTCCAGGTGAAAGACAGACTGCCGGTCTACTACTCACCGGGTCACTTGCTGATACCGGGTGGCGACACAAGAGAGCCTTATGGCAAGTACCTGCTGGTGATGAATAAAATCACCAAAGACCGCTTTCTGCCAACCGGACCTGAGTTGCTGCATTCGGCTCAGCTGATCGACATCAGCGGCGATAAAATGAAAATGCTGCTTGACTTCCCGACGCTGGCCGAGCCACACTATGCACAGGCTATACCCGCCGATAAAGTAGCACCTAATAGTGTGAAGTTCTTTAAGCTGAGCGAGAATAAGCACCCGGAAGCTACCCTGGCGGAGAAAGATGCCAAGGTAACACGTAACGGTAAAACCGTGAAGATAAACATGACCTCTATCCGAAGCCACTTTGTACCGGATAACATTGAAGGAATACAGGTCGGTGACACGGTGATCTTCCACGTAACCAACCTGGAGCAGGACTGGGACGTACCACACGGCTTTGCCATAATGGGCGCTAACAACGCTGAAACCCTGATTATGCCGGGTGCTACGCAGTCGTTGCGCTGGGTACCGAAGCAGGAGGGGGTATATCCGTTCTATTGCACCGACTTCTGCTCTGCGCTCCACCAGGAAATGCAGGGTTATGTCCGGGTGTCTCCGAGAGGGGCTAATGTACCCATTAAATTCTCAAGTGGCGAGAAGAAGCAGGATGTTCCACCTGCCGGTGGCCCTACCAGTGCAGGTATAAACTAACTATGCCAACACAAGCAAAACAGCGGAGTTTGTCATGGGCAGGCTCCGCTGTTCTTTTATACTTTTCACCTTAAACTATAGAAGGATGAAAACCTACCATAAGATACTGATGTTTATGGCAGCCATTTCACCGGGCTTGTTGTTCCTGTTTCCGATGTGGAAGATTTACCTGAAGGCTCCGCAATACCCTGAAGGTCTGGAATTGCACATCTGGGTGAATAAGCTGGGGGCAGTTCCGAAAGTGTGCTCCAGAACTTCAACATCCTGAACCACTACATTGGCATGGAGCCGATCCATGCGGAGTCTTTCGCCGAGCTCAGCTTTATGCCTTACATCGTCATAGCTTTTATAGTTACAGGTATAGCAGTGGCTTTGCTGGGCAGGCGGAAACTGGTGCTTGGCTGGCTGTTGCTGCTGGTGCTGGGAGGCGCTGCCGGTATACTCGATTTTTACCTGTGGCTGGTGAAGTTCGGTACTAACCTGAGCCCTGAAGCGCCCATTAAAGTACCCGGCATGACCTACATTCCGCCTCTGCTGGGGCACAAGACGCTGCTCAACTTCGAGGCGCTGTCGCTGCCGGCGGAAGGTAGCCTGGGCATTTTTCTGGCTGTACTGCTGGCTGGGCTGGTTTATTTCTTCAGCCGTCCTAAATCAACTTTATCAACTTGACATTATTATACCCTTTACTTTAAAGAACCATGAAAAAAACGATTGCATCTACCTTTTTGCTGTTGCTGCTGCTTTTAAACCTGGCCAGCTGTTCCGTTGAACCTAAACCCATCCCGTATGGGCAGGCCAACTGTGCCCACTGCAGCATGACCGTGGCCGACAACCGTTATGGCGCTGAGCTGGTAAACGATAAAGGGAAAGCCTTCTTCTTTGATTCAGGCGAATGCCTGGCGGCCTATGTGGCAGAACAGCCGGAGCAAGGTGAGAAAGCAGCGCACCTGTTGGTAACAGATTTCACGAACCCAGGCCAGCTAACGGATGCCCGGAAAGCGTATTTCCTGCAGAGTGATGCCCTGCCCAGCCCGATGGGCATGAACCTGACCGCCGTAGCAAAGGAGGCCGCTGTGCAGCAACTACAGCAGGAACATGGAGGAGAACTGCTGACCTGGAATGAAGTGGTAACTAAAGTAAAGAGCGATGCTAAATTCAAGTAAATGGATGCCCGCCGTTATGGTACTGCTCCTGTCGCTGCTGAGTGGCCGGCTGGGTATTGCCGAAACGCTGAAGGTATGCAAAACCTGCCCTTATACCTCGGTAAAACAGGCGGTGCAGCAGGCAAAACCACACGATGTAGTACTTGTAGATGGCGGTGTGTACCAGGAGTACGGCATAGAAATAAACAAGTCCCTGACCCTGCGGGGGGAGAACAACCCGGTGATAGACAGCAACTTTAAAGGCCAGATCCTGACCATTACTTCCGATGATGTAACGATAGAAGGCTTCACGCTGAAGAACATTGCCACCAGCTACATCCGCGATGATGCCGCTATCCGGGCACTGGCGCAGCGTAACCTCCGCATCCTGAACAATACCATGCTGAAAACCTACTATGGTATTTACCTGCAACGCATGGAGAATGTGGAGATACGGGGCAACGTGATAAAAGGGGAAAATGAAGGTAAAACGGAGTCCTCGCTGGGCAATGCCATTCACCTGTACTATACCGATGATGCTACCATCAGCGATAATGTAGTGGAAGGTCACCGGGACGGCATTTACCTGGAAGTGGTGAAAAACAGCACAGTGCACCGCAACACCAGCGCCAACAACCAGCGTTACGGGCTGCACTTTATGTTTTCCGATGGCAATACCTATACCCACAATACTTTCCGGCACAACGGAGCAGGGGTAGCCGTGATGTATACCCGCAACATCCGGATGGAGCATAATACTTTTGAAGACAACTGGGGCGCTGCAGCATACGGCTTATTGTTGAAGGATATCAGCAACAGCACCATTCACCACAACATTTTCAGGCGCAACACTACCGGCATACACATGGAAAGCTCCAGCAGGCTGCAGGTAGGTAACAACGATTTTGAGCGCAACGGCTGGGCCATAAAAGTGATGACCACCTGCCTGGAAGACACCTTCCGGCTGAACAACTTCACGGGCAACTCTTTTGATGTGAGCACGAACGGCAATACACAGAGCAACCATTTCGAGAACAACTACTGGGAAAAGTATAACGGCTACGATCTGGATAAAGATAAGGTAGGGGATGTGCCGTACCGCCCGGTGAGTTTGTATGCCATGCTGGTAGAGCAGGTGCCGCCAGCCGTTATGTTTATGCGCAGTTTTATAGTTGACCTGCTGGATAGTATGGAGAGAGTGCTGCCCAGCATTATCCCGGATCAGCTTGTAGACGAACGCCCGCTGATGAAACGGGTAAATCACAAAGTTCCTGCACAGGCACTGCAGGCAAACACGGCCAGTGCCGCACGAGGCGGCAGTTAAACTATAGACTAAAACTATAGTCCTATAAACTATAGCACAAGCAGAAAGCCTTCCGCCCGGGAGGCTTTCTGCTTTTTAGAGGATGCTACCGACCTGGTAAGTTTTTTCTCTGAACCTGCTTGCCTCAAACCGGACTTCACCCTGCTATCCTGCTCAGGCATGCCAGGGCTGCAAACTTCCTACCTGATGCTTTACTACAAAGTTTAACAGAATTATAGTGTGTAAACAACATCCTTTAAAGCGTGATGGTAGTATAACATACTTTAGGTTAAATATGTATTTAGCTATGTTGCTGCAAAGGCTCGCCGGCATTCATCATCAAACTATACCCACTTATGGCTACCACAGATTTTAATCAAAGCGGTGTTGTTCCTGTTGAGGAGGAACATGCCGAGCACCATGAGCAAAACTTTTTTGAGAAGTACATTTTCAGTCAGGACCATAAGGTAATAGCGAAGCAGTACCTGATAACGGGTATCATCTGGGCCTTTATCGGGAGCTTCTTCTCCATCCTGTTCCGCATACAACTGGGCTGGCCGGAGGCAACCTTTACCTTCCTGGAGCCTATACTTGGGGGCTGGGTAGAGAACGGGAAACTGAACCCGGAATTTTACCTGGCCCTGGTTACCATGCACGGTACCATTATGGTGTTCTTCGTGCTTACCGCCGGGTTGAGCGGCACCTTCAGTAACCTCCTGATTCCGTTGCAGATTGGTGCACGCGATATGGCTTCGGGGTTCATGAACATGCTTTCGTACTGGTTCTTTTTCCTGTCGAGCGTGGTGATGTTCTCCTCTTTATTTCTGGAAACTGGGCCCGCTGCCGGAGGCTGGACGGTTTACCCGCCGCTTAGTGCTTTGCCACAGGCCATCCAGGGCTCAGCCGCTGGCATGACGCTGTGGTTGGTTGCTATGGCTTTGTTCATTGTTTCTACCTTGCTGGGCGGCATTAACTACATTACTACGGTCATAAACCTGCGTACCAAAGGCATGTCGATGGGGCGACTGCCGCTCACGGTGTGGGCGCTGTTTTTTACGGCTATAGTTGGCTTGCTTTCCTTCCCGGTACTTTTTTCAGCTGCCGTCCTGCTGATCTTCGACCGCAGTTTTGGTACAAGTTTCTTCCTGTCTGATATCTATATTGCCGGGCAGGCACTTGCCAACACAGGCGGCAGTCCGATCCTGTACCAGCACCTTTTCTGGTTTTTGGGGCACCCCGAAGTGTACATTGTGATCTTGCCCTCTTTTGGCATTACCTCAGAAGTAATTGCTACCAACGCCCGTAAACCGATCTTCGGTTACCGGGCTATGATCGGTTCACTTATTGGCATTTCGGTGTTGTCTATAGTTGTATGGGCGCACCATATGTTCGTTTCCGGCATGAACCCGTTCCTGGGCTCCGTGTTCATGTTCCTGACGCTGATTATTGCCGTACCATCGGCAGTGAAGGTGTTTAACTGGCTGGCTACACTCTGGCGGGGTAACATCCGGTTTACTGCTGCCATGCTGTTTGCGATCGGCTTTGTCTCTATCTTCATCTCCGGTGGTTTAACAGGCATCATCCTGGGTAACTCTGCGCTCGATATCCAACTGCACGACACGTACTTTGTAGTTGCACACTTCCATATGGTGATGGGTGCGGCAGCTTTCTTTGGCATGTTCTGCGGAGTTTACCACTGGTTCCCGAAGATGTTTGGCCGCATGTTGGACGAGAAACTGGGCTACGTACACTTCTGGTTAACCTTCCTGGCGGTTTACCTGGTGTTTCTGCCGATGCACTATGTAGGTATAGCCGGCTTCCCCAGGCGCTACTATAACTGGACGGGTTTTGAGGCTTTCAATATCTTCTCGGACCTGAATACGTTTATCAGCATTGCTGCCATCTTCGGCTTCTTTGCGCAGTTTATTTTCCTGTTCAACTTTATCTATAGTATTTTCAGAGGCAGAAGAGCTACGGAAAACCCCTGGCATTCTAACACACTGGAGTGGACTACCCCGGTTCTCCTTGGGCATGGTAACTGGCCAGGCGAAATCCCAACGGTGTACAGGTGGCCTTACGAC
>DATBUF010000033.1:0-1891 GCA_036516435.1 Pontibacter sp. | reverse complement strand
CGCCGGCTCGACCTGCTTTACCCCGGAAAGTATAGCCTGAATGTGTACAATGATGGCCGCCACTACAGCACAAAACTCAGGCTGCAGGTTGTCTGAATCAGGATTTATAGGATTAAAGGATGAATAGGATTTCCGCGCGAGTGGATTCTACGGAGTTCTTAATTATGATAGAGAGAATTTTTCAAATATTGAATCCTGTAAATCCTGAATAAAAACGCTTAACTTTTAACTTTTAACTCTCAACTTTTAACTCCCAACTATAGCCCATGATCCGCTGCATAGCTGTTGACGACGAAGCATACGCTGCCAATATTATTGCTGATTACATTAGTAAGGTGCCGTTTCTGGAGCTTGTCGGGAAAACTACCAGCCCGATAGAGGCCATTAACTGGGTGCAGGACGGCAAAGTGGACCTGGTATTTCTGGATATACAGATGCCGGAACTGACAGGAATACAGTTTCTGAAGATCTGCGGCAGCAAATGCAAGGTGATACTCACCACCGCCTACCCCGAATATGCGCTGGAAGGCTATGAACATGATGTAGTGGATTACCTGCTCAAACCCATCCCCTTCGACCGCTTTTTTAAAGCCGTTACCAAGGCAAAGGGCATGCTGCAGGTACCGGAACCATCCGCCCCGACAGCTCCGGCACAGCACATCACCCCTGCGCTTTTACCCACCTCACCGACAGACTATATGTTTGTGAAAGGCGAGAGTAAGAACAAGTTCCTGAAGGTAGATTACAGCGATATTCTGTATGTGGAAGGGTTAAAAAATTACGTATCCATTTACCTGCCGGGGCAACGGTTGGTTACCTACCAATCGCTCACCGACCTGGCAGAACAGCTGCCCCAGCCGCCTTTTTACCGGGTGCACCGCTCCTACATCATCTCCATCGATAAAGTAAGCATGATAGATGGAAACACCCTGTACATTGGCGACCAGACCATACCTGTCGGCGAAACCTACCGCGAGAGTTTTATGACTACCATCCGGGAGAAAAATAAAGTCTAAACTATAGTTTACCCAGCAGCACTCAATACTTTTTTACGAGCCGGCACACTGTACAGAATCAGCCCGCCCGTGATCAGGAGCATACCGATGTTGCCGTAAAAGTTTGGCCAGGCAATCCCCAGCAGCAGCACCTCTCCTACTACCGTTGCCAGTATCTCTACCGATTGGGTTGCTTCCACGGCGGCCAGCGCAGCACTATCACTGCGGACCATATCCGTGGCTTTAAAGAACAGCACGCAACCAATAACGCCGGAACAGAGCGCGATGACAACTATAGCCAGCAACTGTTGCTCACCGGGCAGCCCAGCTTCAGCGTATCCATAGCCCATCAGTAAAAACAGCGCAGGAAGGCCACCTATTGCTGTACCCGCAACCCGTTGCATAGCAGTTATCTGATGATCGTGCTTCTCTATGAACAGCATCAGTTTTCGATTTGCCAGCGGCCAAACTATAGCGGCAAGTAACACGAGTACGATACAGCTTAGGAGTTGAGCATCGGTGTAAGCACCGTTTCGCTGGCTCCACTGCATCAGGGCAATTCCAACCAAAATCAGCAGAGATAATAGTAGCGCCCGTACCGGGATTCTCGCCCGGCTGTCTTTATACAGAAAGGGAGATAACAGAATGCCCGCAACTATAGTGAACTGAAACACACCGGCAATCAGCCAGCCCGGCCCCAGCGAGGCAGCGGCAGTAAGCAGCACATACACCACCCCGAACCAGATACTCCCCCAGAACAACCACACGGCGGGTTGCTTTTTCAGGATGCGCAGCAAGGGCTTCAGTTGCTGCTTAGCCTGTAGTATAACCAGCAGGATAAGGAGCATGAAGAAGGTACGCAGGGAGACCGTCCAGGCCCAGTGGCCATTACCTGC
>DATBUF010000032.1:0-4403 GCA_036516435.1 Pontibacter sp. | reverse complement strand
AGGCTGTAGATGATGTAGATAGAAAGCAGCAGGCCAATAGCGAATAGGCTACCGCGCAGCAACAGGTTCAGGTAGAATTTCTTTTTGAACTCCTGCAGCTGATGCATCAGTTGAGTAAGTGCATCCTGGTGTTTCATAGGTATTTGCTACTATAACGCTACTGCGGCCGGGCGGTTACAGCTATAGGTAAAGTGAAAGCACCTAATTATCTGTATATGAAACTATAAGATTTAAATCAGGTGCTCTTAAATATAACTATAAAATCAGGAATTTTCGTATGCTGCAGTTACTCAATTTCCAGCAGCACCGGACAGTGGTCTGAATGTTTGGCCTCGGTAAGGATGGCTGCCCGCTTCAGGCGGTCGCGCAGGTTATCGGTGGTCATGTTGTAATCAATACGCCAGCCCAGGTTCTTGTTACGTGCACCAGCGCGGTAGCTCCACCAGGTATAGTTGTGCGGCTCTTTGTTAAAGTGCCTGAACGAATCTATAAAGCCACTATCAACAAACTTGGTGAGCCAGCTTCGCTCCTCGGGTAAAAAGCCAGAGCTCTTGGCATTTGATTTCGGATTATGGATGTCGATAGGCTGGTGACAAATATTATAGTCTCCGCTTACTACCAGGCCGGGCAAGGTTTGTTTCAGGTCGCCTATGTAGCCATAGAAATCGTCCATCCACTGAAATTTAAAACCCTGGCGCTCCTCCCCGCTTGAGCCGGAAGGCATGTATACGCTCATAACAGAATAGTTGTCGTAGTCAGCACGAATTACACGACCTTCGTGATCGTAGCAATCTAAGCCGCAGCCAATCTCAACATGGTTCGGTTTGGTTTTAGAAAGTATCGCCACACCGCTATAGCCTTTCTTTAGAGCGGGATGCAGGTACACGTTGTAGCCCAGGTCCTCAAAAATGGCACGGTCAAATTTGTCTTCGCAAGCCTTTATCTCCTGCAGGCACAACACATCGGGGTCAGCTGCTTTTACCCAATCCTGAAAGCCCTTGCTCAGGGCAGCCCGAATGCCGTGTACGTTGTAAGTAATGATTTTCATTTTGTGTATGCGTATCACGACACATGTATCACGTAGCACGACCTTGCATAAAAGAAAAGTCGTGACTCTTGATACGAGATACGTGTGTCGAAACTATAAATTAATCCAGCTGGTTGAAGTACTCCAGGATGTGCCACTTCAGCATCTTCTCCTGCTCTTTCAGGTTAGCAAACGGGATGGGTTTAAGTGCTTTATAGTGTGGCCAACCTTCTTCGTCTACTTTCTCCAGTTCATAGTACCCCGACAAGCTGAATACCTTGCAGGTGGCAATGTGCATCAGGTCCTGCTTTTCTTCTTTGCTAAACTCGGTGATGCCTTTGCCCAACTCCTGTATCCCGATCAGGAACAGAATGGCATTCAGATCTGGTTTCTTCCCGAATTGCTTCATCAGAAGGGCCCGCAGCTGTGTCCATCTATGATCTAAATTATCTGACTCTTCTATCATAAGATAAATTGCTGCATGGCTAAACTGTTAAATGGTTACTCTTATAAAGTAGATCAACAATTTAACCATGCAACCATTAAACAATTAACTTTTCTGCGCTTTCAGTTCTTCCCAATACTCTACTGCTCTTCTGAAGTGCGGGATCACGATGGAGCCACCTACCAGGTTGGCAATCGAGAATACCTCAAAAACTTCTTCGTCGGTAACGCCTTCTTCAAAGCTTTTGCCCAGGTGGTATTTAATACAATCGTCGCAACGCAGTACCATAGAGGCTACCAGCCCCAGCATTTCCTTGGTCTTTACATCTAAAGCACCCTCGGCATAGGCATTGGTATCGAGGTTAAAAAAGCGCTTAATTACTTTATTGTCGTAAGACATGATGCGCTCGTTCATGCGCGAGCGATATTCGTTGAATTCTTCTACTTGACTCATTGTTGTGAATGGATTAGCTGAAATAGCTGAACTATAGATATAAAATTACAGCAAAAAAATTACAATACCTTAACCAGAAGAGCGCTTCTATGTTTCAGGACCTGCTTGCCTTATTTTTTCCGGAAAGTTGCTTTGCCTGCGATGGTATATTGGCACGTGGCGAGAAATATATCTGCACCGCATGCAATGTAAAGCTACCTTACACCGATTTTCATGAGCATGGCGCTACGGAGCTAAACCCATTGCAACGCAGGTTCTGGGGCAAAGTGCCGGTACGGTTTGCTTTCGCTTATTTCTATTTTCGGTCCAAGGGCAGAGTACAGCGGCTGTTGCACCACCTTAAGTATAGAGGAGCAAAAGAATTGGGTGAGCACCTGGGGCTGCGCTATGGAAGTATACTGCAGGAGTACCAGTACCATGAACAGTTCGGGCTTATAGTTCCGGTACCGCTGCACAAACAAAAGCTCCGGAAGCGGGGCTATAACCAGTCGGAGCACTTCGCTCTGGGCATAGCGGCGGCTATGAAACTGCCGGCAAGGGCTGATGTGCTTGTGAGAACTATAAATACCAGTACCCAGACCCGCAAAGACCGCCTGAACCGCTGGCAGAACGTGGAGCACGTGTTCGAGGTTAAAAAGCCGGAAGCTATAGCTGGCAAACATGTGCTTATAGTAGATGATGTGCTGACTACCGGAGCAACCTTAGAAGCCTGTGCCGTAGCACTGCTGAATGCCGGCGCCGCCGAAGTAAGTATAGCAACTATAGCTGCGGCTTAAACTATAGTTAATTTCGTGACAAAGGAAATTTAGATGAAGGACAAAAGAATGAAACTATAGCTCATTCTTCGGTGCCCTCGCTCGCGTCCCGCGAGTGTGAGCTATCAAGCGGACTCTGGCCGCGTTAAACTATAGTCTGCTGAAAGCTATAGTTGGGAAGTGCTAGAGTTATGATGACGTACTATGGTGCGGGCACCTTGCTCGAATCGAACTATAGTTGGGCATCTGGGCCAGTGGATCGCAGATGCAATTTTATACCTTAGTCACGGATCACAGATCCGCGCCAGCATAGATTTGATAGAACTATAGTTCAGGTCGGGTTTAAACTATAGTTTTATAGTTGTAGCTATAGTTAGTCCTTGCTTTCCAAAGCAAAGCCAGTTACAAACTGGCTCCAGAATAAGCCACGAGTTAAGCTGACGCTAAACTTGCGGCATGTATTGTATCTATAGTTTAACACGGCCAGAGCCTGCTTGATAGTTCACACTTGCGGGACGTGAGCGAAGGTATTGGGACTTATTATATCAATTAGTCCTTTGTAAAATACTCTTTTGTCTGAAAATCAAAACTATAGTTCTGTCTGTTTGCGGTGCACGTCTGATAAACTTGGCTCAGCATACTCGATTACCTCCTCTTCCTCCAGCCTGTCCAGTTCTGCCTTAACCTGGCTATAGTCTATGTCTTCCGGAATATCCAGTACAAAAAAGTCCTCGTTCACTACTTCTGAAACACAGCGCATTTTACTGAAAACTTCCCGGATAGTATCCATTGCCACGTTCTCGTCATTCAGCACCACCTGTATAGTAGAGTGCCCGCCGTAGCTTACTGTTTTCTGGTACACCAGTTCTTTTGTTGCTGGATCAATGTCAGCAAACACGATGTCGTTGGATGCAAGCAGTGAAGTATAAAACGGAATGCTGTCGATCTGGTACAGACGGTTCTCCTTGTCCAGTACAAAGGCCCAGAGTGTTTCTTCTACCTCCTGCTCAAACAGGTCGCTGTAGCTTCTGAAAATAATTTGTACGTGTTCGGTTGTTTCTTCTTTCATAATCTGGTGTAAAATAGAAAGCCCGGATGTTAGTCCGGGCTTTGAAACTATAGGTAGGTATTTTATTATCTGTTGGAACCAGCGTTGATCATAGCACAACGGAAACCGATTGTTGCTGTAGAGGAGTCCTGTGTCATGAAGCGGCGTGTACCTGGCGATAACCAGTAAGCCACATCTTTCCAGGAGCCACCTTTGTAAACGCGTACTTCGTCGTTGATGAGTGAGTGGAAATCCCTTGCATCTGAGTTTGCATAGTTTTCTTTCTCATCCAGGTAACCATCTCTACGGAACGGATTCAGATCCTGTACGTCCTGGTAAGAAAGCGGACGGTAAACATCCTGTACCCACTCGTTCACGTTACCGGCCATGTTATACAAACCGAAGTCGTTTGGCGGGTAGCTGTAGATATAGTCCGTGATCATGGCGCCATCGTTCAGGGCACCGGCAATACCGGCATAGTCACCACGACCACGCTTAAAGTTAGCCATAAACTTACCCATTTGTCTGCCATATGGGTTACGCACCTGGTGGCCATCCCACGGGTATAGTCTGCGGTTGTTCTGGTTTTCGTCTTCTGAGTACTGTGTACCGATCATAGCCTGAGCAGCATACTCCCACTCAGCCTCTGTTGGGAGGCGGTAGTTCGGTAGCACA
>DATBUF010000031.1:0-1790 GCA_036516435.1 Pontibacter sp. | reverse complement strand
CGTTGTTGATGAAGGAAAAGCCGTTCTGCTCTACTTCAAAGCTCCGGGCAAAAGCCGCCAGCCGGGCCGGCACATCCATTTCCGAAGTAATGGGCGTGGTGCGCGTGCTGCCGTCGGGAAACACCTCGGTGAGCATGTCGTTTTCGGCTTTGATACTGGCCATCGGGCTGCAGCAAATGTAAGAGAAGCTGTTTTCGGCGCCGTGATAGTCGGAGCTTTCGAGCAGTAGGCTGTTAGGGTACTTGTCGCGCAGCTTCAGGTACACGCTTACGGGCGTCAGGATGTCGGCCAGCAGGTACTTGTAGGTGGTAGTTATAGTATACTTGGTCATGGGTTCTGGATAGGATTAAAAACAAAAAAGCCTGCCATTCAGTGAACAGCAGGCTTTTATACCTTTGGTTGTATGCTACAATATCTTATTTCTTCCTATACATAGCAGGGCTGTCCACGATACTTTTTGTAACGTGCCACCACCATGCTGTATGAAGATTCTGAATCATGTTCTCTATTCGTTGTCGCTTCTTTGACTATTCCGACAGCACAAAAGTATTTCCTATTTCTTTAAATCCAAGCGCGGCAGCTTATTTTCTGAAATAAATTTTATCCGGTACATTCCTGAGGCAATGTTGGCACTACACAAACGTTATGGCTTTGTTATGTGGGTTTCAGCCACTTACCCGTTAAGTTTATACTGAATAAACAGCGGGCAGCCGCTCCTGGAAAGTAAATATTTCACGATTTATTTTGCCTCGCGAATAATCCCTGTTTAAATTTGATGTTATACCATTCGAACTGAACACCTATAGTTGATGCGGAACGAAATACTTTACAGAGATAATCATATTGCGATTGAACTTGATTCTGAGAATAACTGGATATATGTAAATTGGCGTGGGTACCAGAATTATGACTCGGTGCAGGGCGGATGTGCCAAGATATTGGAGC
Organism: Pontibacter sp.; assembly: GCA_036516435.1. Taxonomy (GTDB): domain Bacteria; phylum Bacteroidota; class Bacteroidia; order Cytophagales; family Hymenobacteraceae; genus Pontibacter. Next base: position 845 of record DATBUF010000031.1, on the reverse strand, counting down.
TGATGCAGATGAGCGCCTGCTACAGAATCCTGAACGACAATACGCAGGTGGAAGGGCAATGGTCCTCTGCCTCAAACTGGCTTTCTGAAGAGTGGTTTCCGGCTATGCGCGAAGCAGGCATGGAGCGCTTTGCCTGGGTATATGCCAGCAGTATGCTCAGCAGGCTTTCTACTGATAAAACCATGAAGAACCTGCAGCATAGTGATGACATCAGAACCTTCGATGAAATTGAAATAGCAAGGGACTGGCTGAGGTTCCTGTAAAATTTAAACTATAATTTAAACTATAAAAGGGTAGCACTCTATACGGGAGGCTACCCTTTTTTCATAGGAAACTATAGTATACCCTTTGTACTAGGTATGCTGGTATCGTCCGGATTACACTGCACCGCCATGCGGATTGCCCTGGCAAAGGCTTTAAAGATCGCCTCTATTTTGTGGTGCTCATTCTGCCCTTCAGCTTTGATGTTCAGGTTGCATTTAGCGGCATCCGAGAATGACTTGAAAAAGTGAAAGAACATTTCAGTGGGCATATCCCCTACTTTTTCGCGCCTGAAATCAGCCTCCCACACCATCCATGGCCGGCCACCAAAATCAATCGCGGCTTGTGCCAGCACATCATCCATCGGCAACAGAAAACCGTAGCGGCTGATGCCCTTTTTATCGCCTAGTGCTGCCAGAAAGGCTTCTCCCAAGGCAAGACCAGTGTCCTCGATGGTATGGTGTTCGTCTATGTGCAGGTCGCCTTTTACGTTTATGCTCAGGTCCAGCTTACCATGTTTGCCCAGTTGCTCCAGCATGTGGTCAAAAAAGCCAAGCCCGGTATGGATATCCGTTTTGCCGGCA
>DATBUF010000030.1:0-9079 GCA_036516435.1 Pontibacter sp. | reverse complement strand
CGTGTCCGTCTACGAATTGTTGCCACAGGCCAAAGCGAGCAGCAGTGTAACATTCAATGGCATCCCGCAACTATACAGGCGTTTAAAGCAGCAGCTGAAATACCTGTTTCGTAAAAAGCCGGAAAAGGAAATTACAGACCAACTATAAATCACAAAAGCCATACTTGCGGGTATGGCTTTTGTGATTTATAGTTTCCAGCGTAAACTCCTCAGTGTTTCTTAAACCTGTGAGCGTCATATTTGCTACGTAGTAATAGACGCTCGTAGGACCTGCGGACGCTATGAGGTCTGCGGAATTTTCTACATCTCAAGCAGCGGGCACTGCAAAATGATGTTCGGGTTGGGGCAGATTTGTTCAAAGTAAGCTCTGTCTGATGCTGCGGCTACACCCGGGAAGTCGCCCGTTCTGCCTTCCATAGTTGCCATTATTTGAAAGTGCAGGTGCGGTGGCCAGTCGCCGTTCTCGGGGTAGTTGCCGAGCCAGGCTATGCGGTCTCCTTTCTTAAAAGCTTTTCCGACTTCTAATCCCTCCAGTGATTGGCGGCTCAGGTGGCCGTACAATGTATAAAAAGTTACACCTTCCAGTTGATGCTCTAAGATTATGGTTGGGCCATAGTCGCCGAAATTGTTGTTGTCCTGGAAACTGTGTACTATAGCATCCAGCGGCGTATGAACCGGGGTTCCTGCCTCCATCCATACATCGATCCCTAAGTGCAGGTTACGGCTTTCGGCTGCGGTATCGAAATGAGAACTACGCCGGTAAATTGACCGATCCTCAAAATAACCACCCACACCTATAGTTGCATTTTGGGCTTTCAACATCTGGTTTACAGCCTCGTTAAAGGTCGCTGTATCAACTAAATCGGTTTGCTGCAGCAGGGTATTGGCAGCTGTAAAATCAAGACGGCACACTGTGCTGCTTTGCATATCGGCTTTTATAACCGGGGCAAAGGCAGTAGTGTGCCGTCTCAGCAATTCGCTAAGTGCTGTTGTTGTTTTCATGTACTCTCCGGGGCAGCTTGTTTGGCGCTGCAGGCGCAAGTATAAGAAGTTAATTTACTTCTTCCACAAACTTAGAGAGTGTTTTTAAGCTTTTGGTTTTGCCAAACAACTCTTCCGACTTTTTGCTGTAAGCCAGGGCGGCCTCCTGCAAAGTTTCGAAAGTACCTAAGTTAATACGCTGCTTGTTATGGTGAATAATAGCTCTGTATTTCTGAGCCTCTTTATGCACACCGCGCACCCCCAGTTTATTCTCGGTTTTAGTAGTATTGCGCACAATTTTGCAGAGTGGTGCCCACTCCAGGTTCTCGCGGCGGCAGTCCAGTTTGTTGCCGTTTTTGAAGTGCACGTAGAGCTTAATATCGCTTTCTGGTTTTTCTAAGAGCTGCTCGCCTATAAGCTTGTGCAGGTAAATTGTCTCGTTGCGGTACTTGCCATTTTTCAGCGGCCAGTTCTTCTGGAAGAAAGCGTAGCCGTTGGAGTGGATGCGCAGGTGCTTCAAGAATTCGATCTGCTGCAGATAAGCGTTTTTCTGAATATACTCGTAGGTGTGGTCGTCTACCACTACGGTTTTTTCACAGTTTTTTAGCGTGAGTTTGTAAAGCATCACAGTTTTATTGTAGTAAGGTGTTAGAACGGTTTGTTGAGTGGGAACTTATACGTTCCTTTTGTTTCTGAAGCTGCTCAACTGCACAAAGTTGCAGTATTTTTTTCAATCTGTAAGCAGCCCTATTTCAGATTTGCTCTTGTACGTATACTACATAGGAAAACGTTATGTTTTGGCAAAAACTTTCTTCAACAGGTAAGTTTGTCGTAACTTTCAGCTTTAATACAGGTTTAACCCCAAGCATCGGTATTTATAAACTATAACTTAGAAATGAGTAATTCTTACCACACGCTGAAGATCGTGGAGATTACCCGCGAAACTTCAGATGCTGTTACCCTTCATTTTGAACACCCTGAGAAGCAAACTATAAACTACAAGCCAGGCCAGTTTCTGACGCTCATCATCCCGTTTGAGGGAAAAAAGGAGCGCCGCTCTTACTCGCTCAGCAGCACCCCGCATGAGTCGCCGCGGTTGGCTGTAACGGTGAAGCGTGTTGCCGGTGGTAAAGTATCTAACTACCTGATAGACCATGCACAGGTAGGGCAGGAGATAGAGGTAATGGAGCCATTAGGCAATTTTTGCATTACCTGTGATGCCGCAGAAAGCCGCCATGTCATCTTGTTGGGTGCCGGCAGTGGTATTACTCCGCTCATGTCTATACTAAAAGGCGTGCTGCGCGAAGAGCCAAACAGTAAGGTAACATTGCTTTACGGTAACCGCGACGAGCACTCTGTAATTTTTAAAGAGCAGCTGGAACAGCTGCGTGCCCAGAACCCTGACCGGTTGCAGATTGCCTACATCTATAGTCAGCCAAAGCAGGAGTGTGAGTTCCGTGGCCGCATGAACCAGAGCCTGATCATTAAAATTCTGGAGCGCCTGCAGCTTACTAAAATCAGCAATGGCCTATACTTTATGTGCGGGCCGGAAGGCATGATGGATGAAGTGCGTAAAGCGCTGAACGTACTGCACGTACCAGGCGAGCGCATTTTCAGGGAGAGTTTTGTGAGCAGCAAGCTGGTAGAGCAGCAGCAGGAAAGCGATCAGCATGGTAGTGTAAGCGATGCCGACAGCGATGAGATTACGACCCAGACCGTAACTATAATTTATGAAGGTGCCGAATACAGCGTAGTCGTAAATCCGGACCAGACCATTCTGGAAGCTGCCCTGGACCAGGATGTGGACCTGCCATACTCTTGCCAGGCCGGGCTTTGTACTGCCTGCCGTGGTAAATGCCTGAGCGGTAAAGTGCACCTCGATGAGCGCGAAGGCTTATCGGATGCCGAAATGGACGAAGGGTATGTACTGAACTGCGTAGGCCACCCACTTACCAGCGATGTAGTAATTGAGATCGGCTAGCACAACTTTACGTATAAATTTAAGGCCATATCTTTTGAAGGTATGGCTTTTTTTGTACTTTAAGCCGGAAACTATAGCAATTCGTTAGAATACATGTAAACTATTATGACAAACGTATCAGCAAACTTAATTATACCTGAACGAAAACAACGTACCTACCTGCCCGAAGACTTTAAAGTAGAAACCTGGGAAGCCCTGCAGCCATACTTTGAAGAACTGAAAAACAGGCAAATAGAAAATGTACAAGACCTTGAAAAATGGATGGCTGACCGCAGCGAGCTCGAGAGCATGCTCTCCGAAGACATGGGCTGGCGCTACATCCGGATGACATGCGATACCCAGAACGAGGAAGTTACAAAGGCTTTCCAGTACTTCGTGTCTGAGATCGATCCCAAAATTGCACCTTACGACCATGAGCTGAACCAGAAGCTGATGCAGTCGCCGTATGTGCAGGAACTGGATAAAGAAAAATATAGAATTTACCTGCGTGGAGTAGGGCGTGCTCTGGAGATTTTCAGGGAAGAGAACATCCCGCTAAACACGGAGATCAGCACGAAACAGCAGCAGTATGCTGCCGTAACAGGCGCCATGACTGTAACTTTGGATGGGGAGGAAATGACCCTGCAGCGCGCCGCTGACCGCCTGAAACAGAATGACCGTGCCATACGCGAGAATGCCTGGAAAACAGTACAGGAACGCCGCTACCAGGATAAAGATAAGCTGGATGAACTGTTTAATGAGCTCCTGAAACTACGGACACAGGTTGCAACCAATGCCGGCTTCCAGAACTTCCGCGATTACATGTTTGCTGCCATGGGCCGCTTCGACTACACACCGCAGGACTGCTTCGATTTCCATACCTCCATTAAAGAAACTATAGTTCCGCTGCTTACCCGAATAGACGAGGAGCGCAAGCAGAAGCTTGGTCTGGACGAGCTGCGCCCCTGGGACCTGGATGTAGATCCGTCCGGTAAAAAACCACTGGAGCCTTTTAAATCAGGAGAGGAACTGTTGGAGAAAACGATACAGGTTTTTTACCAGCTGGATACGTACCTGGGCGATTGCCTGGCTACCATGCGCGCCATGGGCCACCTGGACCTGGAATCCAGAAAAGGAAAGGCACCGGGCGGGTATAACTATCCGCTGGATGAAATAGGCGTGCCGTTCATCTTTATGAATGCCACCTCCAGCCTGCGCGACGTAATTACGATGTTGCACGAAGGCGGACACGCGGTACATTCCTTCCTGACACGTGAACTGGAACTGAACTCTTTCAAGCATCCGCCTTCAGAGGTAGCCGAACTGGCATCCATGTCGATGGAGCTGATCTCGATGGATTACTGGGATACTTTCTTTGCAGATGAGGATGAGCTGCGCCGCGCCAAGAAAACACACCTCGAGAGCGTGCTGGAGACTTTCCCGTGGGTGGCTACCGTCGATAAATTCCAACACTGGATCTACGAGCACCCGGAGCAGACTACGGAAGAGCGCCATCAGGAGTGGGTAATTATTTTTGAGCAGTTCAACCACCTTATAGTTAGCTGGAAGGGGCTGGAGAAGTACAAGCCTGTGTCGTGGCAGAAGCAGCTGCACATTTTTGAAGTGCCGTTCTACTACATAGAATATGCTATGGCACAACTGGGCGCTATTGCTGTCTGGAAGAACTATAAAGAGAATCCTGCCGAAGGGCTGGCCGCCTACAAGCGCGCCTTAAGCCTGGGCTATACGGTTTCGATTGGCGAAGTATATGAGGCAGCCGGTATCAAGTTCGATTTCAGTACAGAGTACATTAGAAGCCTGGCCGATTTTGTGCAGGGCGAGATGGAGAAACTATAAGTATATATTACATAACGTATTTCAAAGCCCTGCTACTTGTGGCAGGGCTTTGTTTTTAAACCAAAACGGACGACTGACAGAGGCCGTACAGAAGAGTATGAGAAAAGTTTTTACATGTTTATGGCTTTACACGGTGGTAGGGCTAAGCGCCTGCACGACCAGCGAAATACAAACGGAGCCTGTAGATGTAGCTGCCGGTGAAAGCAGGTTGCCGAGCAGCCTGGTGGGCACCTGGCGTGGTATTATACCCTGTGCCGACTGCCCCGGCATAAACTATAACCTGAGCCTGAACGAAGACAATACCTACGAGGAAACGATGGTGTACCAGGAGCGGGATGCCGATCCGTTTACCCGCACCGGTAACTGGCGCATCACCAACGGAGTATTGCAGCTCATGGGCCCGGACTCAGCACATACCCAATTTGATCTTTCTACAGGTGGGGAGCTAAGCATGCTGGACCAAACAGGGCAGCGGATTACCGGTAACCTGGCCAATATGTATATTTTGCATAAAGATACTGGCCTGGCTGATGATAACTCTGAACTATGGAACGAGAAACGCCGCCTGGGAGTAGATTTTGTTGCTACCGGTAACGAGCCAGGCTGGGCGCTGGAGATAGACCTTGAGAAAGGGTTGTTCTTTAGAACGCTGCCAACTGAAACCATTTCGCTGGATACCCCCATCTCTGCGCCTGAAAAGAAAGGAAAAACCACTACCTACCGTGGCACAGCAACTGGTGGAGAGCTTGTTGTAGAACTGACAGAACAGGACTGCAAAGATTCCATGTCAGGAAAAGCTTCGCCTTATACCGTTCGGGTTACGGCCAAAGGGGTGCAGTTTAATGGCTGTGGCATGTACTTAGGAGAGAGGCAGCAGGAGGAGCAATAAAATTCAACTATAAACTCGGAGCACCTGCTAAAGTATAGCAGGCGCTTCGGGTTTATAGTTGTGGCTATAGTTTACAGCGGCTTAAACTGCTCAAACATCTGCTTGCAGTTGTTGCAATAGTGCATCGAGCGGCAAAGTGTAGGACCAAACGGTGTTCTCAAGTCTGTGTTGTCACTGTCGCAGTAGGGGCATTTTACGTGTTCCAGTATGTCCAGGTCCAGGATCAGGTCGTACTTTGGGGGTGGGGCCAAGCCAAACTCCTTTAAATGCTGCCGGCCTTTTTCGCTGAGCTTGTTACTATCCCAGGGTTTATCAAAGCTCATGATAACCGTATAGTTGCTGATGCCGTGTTTTTCCAGCGTACGTTCCACATCTTTTTTCATGTAGTCCATGGCAGGGCAACCAGCAAAAGTAGGGGTCATGTTCACGGTTACGTGGTCTTCATCCGAAATCTCCACACCCGTAATCACCCCCAGATCCACCAGCGACAACACCGGTATCTCAGGGTCTTTTACCTCCTCCAGCAGGGTTAGTATGTGTTCTTTTGTCATTGTTTCGTATCTCGTAGCACGTATCAAGTAGCACGATTTTCTATTTTCCCGTAGAAATGCCTCGTGCTCGGAAAACATTACACAATAAATTGGCGTCGTGATACTTGATACGTGTGTCGTGCTACGTAAAAACTACCACTCAGCAGTTGGGTCAATCTTAAATACTTCGGCCATTTCATCCAGAAGCGGCTGCAGGTGCTCGGTGTGCTCACCGTAACGGCCTCCGAACTTAGGTTCTATAGTTGCCAGGTCTGGCAGTTTCAGGTCTGTTTTCTCGATTACAGCCGTAATGCGCTTCAGCCACTCGGCTTTCACGGCTTCTTCGCCAGCATAAACACCAGTATCAATCAGTTCCTGCTCATACTTCGATTTCTCGAACATGCCCAGCGCATAAGGCAAAGCCTCGTTTAAGGAAGACTGTAAACGAAGGATAGCTTCTTCGGTAGAGGCGCCCAGGTTCTTGATCCAGGTGTTGGCGTGCAGCACGTGGTATTTTACTTCCCCTTTCAGCTTCGTAGCAACTTTGGCTATTGGCTCGTAGCTCGACTGTGCCAGCATCTCGAAACGTATAATCTCAGCATTATCGAACAAAAAGTGACGGATCAGGCTGAAATCATACTCCCCATTTGGCAGCTCTACCAACTGGCTGTTGTGGAACTGGTTAGCGTTGCGGGTAAAGGCAACGGTGTCAGGGTCTGCTTCCCCAAGCTCCTGCAACAGCGTGTAAAATGCCAAACTATGGCCGATCTTATCCTGTGCCATCGACGAGAAAGCAATATCCTCTTCCAGTATCGGCCCGAAGCCGGTCCACTCAGAGTTGCGGTGGCCAAGTATCAACTGGTCGTCTGCCAGTTTGTATAACAGGTCTTTTATCGCTTGCTCGTTCATTATTGCGCAGTTGTCGTTTTGTTCTCTTCTTTATACTTCGTGATCTTATCCATTACTTTATAGGCAATGGCTTCGCGGTATTTCTTCTCCGGAATGGTAGTCCACATATCCTTATCTTCTTCCGCAGACTGGAGCACATCTTTCGATCTAACTACCCACACATTCACGATCGGGCCTTTCTCGCCGAAAGCTTTCTTTGCTTCTGCCAGCGCTTCCTGGTAAGATGTGGCCATTACACGGCCTGCATGAGCGTGCGCTTTACCACGCTTTTTCAAATGGAAAATTTCATAAGGTTCTGCCTGCTCGCTGCGCTCTGTTGGTTCGTCTATAGGTATGATGTCGTAGATGTTCTCATTATCATTACCATAAGGCGTTACCTGAATGTTCTCGGTGCGTGCGATCCAAAGGCCGGTGCAGGCGAAACGACGGCTATATTGCTCTTTTGCAAATAGGAAAGCCACGTCTTCGTTTGGTGCGTGAACAGGGCCTACATAGGTATGGGCAGTGCCTTCTTTTTTCTGGTGGAAGGCTTCGTATGTTTCAAACTGATCCAGCTCGGGCTTCGGCTCCATGGCAGGAGCTTCACCTTCCGGCAGGTTCAATCGGGTTACTCTCGGGTCAAGTGACTTTAAGCTCATTCTTAGCTAATTATGAATGATGAATTATAAATTATGAATTAGAAGACTATAGTTTATAGAGCATTCATAACTCATAATTCTTAATTTATAATTGCCGTTAGGCTAACGGCTTTACGTATTTTGCTTTCGGGTTAAGCAGGGCTCTGCGTACCCAGGCGCCGCGTTCTTCGGCAGTACGACGTACAGCCAAGCGCTCAGCATTGCAAGGGCCATCGCCGTTGATCACGCGCTTAAACTCATCCCAATCCGGTTCGGTGTATTCCCACTGGCCGGTTTCCATGTTCTTTTTCAGTTTTGGATCCGGAACAGTCAGGCCAAGCTCCCAGATTTTAGGTACATACATATCCAGGAACTGCTGACGGCATTCGTCATTCGAAGCCATCTTTACTTTCCAGCGCATCAGCGTTTCGGTGTGCGTACTCATTTTATCTGACGGTCCGAAGAAGGTCATGATCGGTGGCCACCAGCGGTTAAGCGCAGCCTGTATCATTTCGCGCTGCTTTGGTGTACCGGTTGCCATGTGCACCACGGCATCGTGACCATACTTCAGGTGGAATGCTTCCTCCGCACAGATACGCTCCAAGGCACGGGAGTAAGGACCATAGCTACCTTTAGCATTTGCCATCTGGTTAACTATAGCACCCGCATCAATCAGCCAGGAAATTATATTGGAATCTGCCCAGGTAAAGGCAGGGTAGTTGAATACATTCGAGTATTTGGACTTACCGTTGATTAGGTCGGTCAGCATTTGCTCGCGCGACTTACCCAATGTTTCGGCGGCAGAGTATAGCAGCTGTGCATGGCCTACTTCGTCCTGCACTTTGGCCATCTGCGCCATTTTACGACGGAAGCCAGGGGCACGCGTGATCCAGGTTCCTTCTGGCAGAGCACCGATAATTTCTGAGTGCGCGTGCTGCTCGATCATGCGGATCAACTGCTTGCGGTATAGTTCCGGCATCCAGTCGGTTGGCTCGATCTTCTCACCACGGGCGATGCGGGCTTCAAATTCTTCTAATTTTACAGGGTCTTCCACCTGCACATCGTCGAACTTGGTAGCTTCAAAAACGTTTCCTCCTCCGTACATACTATTTATAGTTTAAAGGTTCAGTAAAGGTGCCAGGCTGTAGGTGGCAGCCCGGCGATTAGTTAGTTTGTGTGTTTGGCGTATATTAAGTTTGCTTCAGTCCGTTCAGGAGCATGGTTGCCAGGTTAGTGGCAATCTCTTCAGGTTTCATTTTTCCCTCCGGTTTATACCAGGTGTGTATCCAGTTCAGCGCCGAAAGTATGGTTAATACTGCAAATTTCTCATCGGGTA
>DATBUF010000029.1:0-7313 GCA_036516435.1 Pontibacter sp. | reverse complement strand
TTGCGGTGCCGCAGGCAATCCGACGTAGGAGGATAGCAAGAAGGCAGCAGCGCGACGCCCGAAGACGGGGCCGCTCGGCCCGAGAGAGCCAAGTGAACTATAAAACTAAGGGCAAGTAAAGCTCCCAGGAATACAAGAGGCTATAGAACTATAGCTTGGTTCCAGCTGCAACTATAGCTAACTATAAAACTATAGTTAAAGTCAACCGACAACTATAGAACTATGGCTTAAATGCAAAGCTCTATAAAACTGAGCACTATAGCAACAGCACTTTACCCGCAACTACACTCCCTGAATCAGCTTTCAGGCGGATAATGTACAAGCCTTTGTGCAGACCAGTTGTAGGGATCTCCTTGATTGCGCCGGCCTCTTCTGATTCATAGACCAACTTCCCGAGTGTGTCGTAGAGCTGTACTACGGCAACATCGCCTGCAGCTATTACCGAGAGATTCTGACCGGCAGCCACGGGGTTGGGGTAAGCCATGACGTAGCTATCATCCGCATACACCAGTTCCTCTACCTGGCTGTAGAAACTGTTGCCCTGGGTAGTTGTAACCTTGGCACGATACAGGTTTTTGCCTAAGGCAGGCGAGGGATCCTGGAGCTGGTGCGTGAGCTGGGTAACCGGAGCTATAGTTTGCACAGCCTCGAAGCCTTTGTGTGTAACCCGTTCGAGCGTGATGGAGGCTACCTGGTAAAAAGAACTAAGCTCCAGCCGCAAATCAGCTGCCCTGGTAACGAACCTGTCGGGAATGAAATTCCTGATATAGCAGGCGATTGCGGCCTGATCAAGTGCGGTGGAGGAACTATAGATAGCTGTAGTTCCGGCTATAACAGGCGCTACGCTTACGTATTCAGGCAAAAGCTGCCCTTGGTTCTTTGTAAACAGGAGCAATGTGTCTGAGACCCTAAGGAGCGGTTCCGGGTGTGTGCTGCCTACCTGGTAGAGCTGGTATTGGTGTACACCGGGCAGGCCGGTCCAGTACAGCATCAGTTGATCGTCGCAGTTGTAGCCTATGTTTAATTTCAGCTGTTTGGTAAGCAGAAACTCCTCGGTTGTAACGGTAACAGCACCGGCTGTGAGGCGAAGTTGCGCTTTGGTGATGGCATCAGGGGCCTGCCAGTCGAAGTGCGAGGCATTTGCGGGAACGTTATCTGCAATCAGGTACCATTCGGGGTCTCCGGTCAGTTTGTATTCCAGCTTTAGTTGGCCTTGCAGGTTTCCCTGCCAACGTATGCGGTTGTTGTTGCCAGCCTGCAGGCTCAGCCCAACCACAGGGTACGTCCACTCCGCACCGGACTCATATTCGAAAGCAAGGCTATAGTTCTGCGGCGGCTGGGGTACGTTGTAGCCTGAAACTTTTAACTGGTACAAACCGGCAGCCGGCAAAGCAAGCGTAATCTGTTCTACATTATTCAAACGATCTACCCGTCGCCGGGCCGGTAGTTTCAGGGAGTCAGGATGAGGATAGCTGCTCAGTACCCAGGGCTTCCAGGTCTCACCGGTTGCCGTGTTCAGCAGTTCAAGGTCCAGGTCGTTGATCAGCGCCGTAGCAGCTTCAGGATTGCCTTCCGCCTCGTGCCATACCAGCGTTACCTTCAACTGGCGCACACCTGATGGAACCGTTATGGTATGTAGTTTAGAACTTCCCTGGCTAACTGCATCAAGCACAAACCTGCCCTGTTCTATAGTTCTGAGAGCGCCTAGCGCATCTGTGTTGCCGAAGCCGGTTTCAAAGTCGACCTCGGGACGGCCTGCATCATCGGCGCTGTTCAGGAGCACCGCTTTGACAAGCGCAGCAGGAGGCAGGGTATTGTATCGTTCTTTATGAGCCTGCTGCACCAGCAAAGCTACCCCCGAAACAACCGCAGCAGCTTCGGAGGTGCCCCCTTTGCCATAGGCAGTAAGTTCAGGTTTTACACGACCATCGTAAGCCGGCCCTTTAGAGCTTAGCGGACCTACCTGGCCGGTTGGCTCCAGTGCGCCTACACTCAGTGTGTTTTTAGATGTTTTAAACTGGCCTGTCAGGTTGGCAAAGCCGGGTACACCAGCATAGTTGCCTACTTCATCTGTTTTGTCGCCGCTGTTACCCGACGAGAAAACATGCAGCAGGGTAGGGTTCTGAAAAACTTCCCGGTCGTAGGCTGCAGACTCCAGGCCATAATAGTTTTCCACGCCTACACCATACGAGTGGTTCTGCAGGTGTATGCCTTTGCTAAGCAGTGTCTGGCTCTCATCCGGGAACAGCTCTGAGAAGTTAGAGGTGCCAAGCCTGGCGTATGGCGCTATTCCCCTGCCCCTGGGGCCCGTATTGCCTGCTCCTGCTATGATAGTAGCCATAGTTGTGGCATGGGCGGTATAAGCGCCGCTAAGTGCCTCAGAAGGAATGCTACGGCCTTTCAGGTCCAGGTCGTCCGGGTCGAAGGCACCTTCTTTAACTGAGGCAGCCATCCCTTGTCCTTTCAGTTGCGGATAAGCCCCCAGTGCAGCATAGATCGTATTAATGGAGAAATCAGCATCTTTTAGTTCGGTCTCTTCGCGGGCCTGGCGGTTTGGTTTGTCGATGTACGTGACATGGGGAGAGGTGGCCAGCTGCTGCAGCGTCTTTTCGGAAACATTGGTAAGGGTAAGGATGTGCGTTGCGGCAGTAGCCTGCACGTTGCCCTGAAAATTATGCTCGGTGAGCCACTGCAGGAACTGCGCTTTGTTTTTTACCTGCACCCGAACAGCTCTGTTTTTACCTATAGTTTGCTGCAGGCCGGGCGCTACACGATTGCCAAGTCTTCTGACATCCGGCTGTTGTTGTGCCTGTACTACCTGCATACTCATCAGCACCAATCCTAAACACAGCACACATCGCTTGGCGTGCGTAAGGGTATTCCATCGCGTTCTCACAGGCAGTTTGTAAATAGTGTTACAAGCAGTTCTCTCTTTTATTAAGGTATACAATGTACTTATTACCAGCTGATTTTACAATGAGTGGCGAGCAGATTTGCCTTAAAACTTGATGTTGTAACAGCGAGCGTGGGCTTTATGCTTCAGTATTGTACCGGAGGAGATTAGCAGAAACGGCAACTATAGTTTGCGCCTGAACGCAGATAATATTGTGACGAAACGTGAAGCTATTTTGAGTGTGACGAAGCAGGCGGCGGAGCTTTGCTAAAGGTAACAAACCTTCTGCAAACTATAGGTTAACTTACCAGACGTACACCCACTTGAACAGCACAATCCCGATCAGGCAGCCAATGGTGTTACTCACCACATCCATAATCTCGGCGCTACGTCCCTCTATCAGGGCGAATTGTACAGCCTCTATCGTAATCCCGAAGAGCGTGGAAATAAGGAAAGAGCTCCGGATGGCGTAGTGCTTCAGTTTTGGGTAAGTAAACTGCTTTGTCAGCCCCACAATCATCAGGAAGCACAGTACTGCAAACATGCCGGCGTGTGCAAAGGAGTCGAAGGAGAAAAGATCCGAGAGGGAAATCGACGGCATGGAAGCTGAGGGCAGCAGCGTGGTAAGTAAGATAACTGCTGCCCACAGTATAGTAAAAAAGTTATAGCGTAGTATCAAGCCTGCGCAGGTAAGGTTATTGGCCGATCAGTTCGCGGTAAGCAGCTGCGGTTAACAGGTCGCCTACTTCAGCAGTGTTATCGATCGACATTTTAATGATCCAGCCTTCGCCATAAGGGTCAGAGTTTACAAGCTCAGGGCTTCCTTCCAGCTGCTCGTTAAACTCCTGCACAGTGCCGCTCAGTGGGCTGAACAGGTCAGATACAGTTTTAACCGCTTCTACAGTACCAAATACATCGTTCTGGCTGATCTGCTTGTCAACGGTGTCAATATCTACATATACAATGTCGCCAAGTTCGCTCTGAGCAAAATCAGTGATGCCTATAACAGCTACATCACCTTCAATACGCACCCACTCGTGGTCTTTGGTATACTTCAGGTCTTCAGGTAAATTCATTTTATATTTCTATTTGTTGATGACTGGCTCAAAAATTCAGCCTTTTTTGTAATGCTAAAATTTTATTGCAAACTAACTCGTAGTTGTATGCCGCCCTCGGTTACGCTGTTCCGGAACGAGGTAGATATCTTTGGATCGGACACGGTGCGCAGTACATAAAACTGGATGTTTACGCGCTCGCTCAGCAGGTAATCTATAGTTGGGCGAAGCTGCAGCTGGCGTGTACCGTTTGTGATCTGGTTCTGGCTGCTCTCGTTGCCCTGGCTATCCCGCGCTATAGCGCGCTGCACGGTCTGGTTATCTCTCACCGAAAAGTCCAGACGCATGTTCAGTTCATTCTCAAGTACTTTGCGCTGACCACCGATCCGGATCGGTATTCTGAAGTTAGTGGCAGCGTAACCTAAACCTATAACGTAATCCTTCACATTTGTTTCAGTGATCTGCGCATTGGTCAGGTTCAGCGACAGGTTGCGTTCCACTTTGTACTCCAGTCTGCCGGTCAGGTTGGTTTTGGTACGGAAGTTTACCCCCAGCAGTGGCGCCAGCCTTTCAGATACGGTAAGCTGCGTTACAATGTAGTATGGAATAATCTGCCCGAACTCGTTTACCTGTGTCGGGAAGCCGTTTGGCTCGTTGTTGTAAGCCAGCGAGGTGGTATAGTTGGTAATGTTGTAAGTCGAGTTGTAGGCATGGGTTAAATTAACCTGGCTGAACCACTGCTGGAAGAATGGCAGGTTTGAAAGACCATTATAGTCAACGCGCCAGTTCGGGATCGGCAGGCGGCTGAACGGGCTTTTCGATTCTGCTTTATACCCATTCACATCACGGCCCTGGTAGGCGTACAGGAAAGCGTTCATCAATACATCCTGTGAGTTCAGGGTATAGCCCTCGTCTCCGGCAACCGGGTTGGCCGCTACCAGCTGCTCACGTATCTCATAACGGTAACGGATGTAGTTTTCAAATGCCTCGGATACGCCTGCTTTACCGGACTCAAACAAGGTGCCCAGTGCCATAAACGAGGTGCTGAAAGCGCCCGTCGTGATCGGGTTCTGGCGCTGTGCCTGGTCACTCAGATTACCAAAATCATCGAACTCGCGGCGGTAGAATACTTCGTTTATTTCCGATATGTTGCGGGTTACATCCAGTTGTATGTTAAAGCTGGTAAATGGCTCCAGGTTGGCACGTGCCGTAAAGGTCTCGGTCAGGATAGCGCTCAGCGGTGTGTTCAGGTACTGGCTGCTGTCGGTGTACCAGCCATTGCGGTCGGCGCGGCTGTATAGTTCGTCCAGGTTGTATTGTTTGCCCAGTATGAACGGCAGGCCGGGAGCATCAAAGCCATCATCAAAGCCCAGGAACTTGGTGCGCGGCAGGTAGCCCGGCAGCATCGTTCCTTTGTTCTGCAAATAAGTAAAGTTTACTGAGCGTGTCATCATCAGGAACCTGGCCACCGATTTAGCAACTTTGCTGTCAGGGCCCGACTTTGTGGTATCGTTGGCAGCACGCACAGGCGCAGCCGGAGAATTGGCATCCTTCAGGAATTTCACTTTGTTGTACAGTTTTACCAAGTCCAGGCGGCCGTTTACAGTAAACTCCTGATTGTTCTCAGCTGTATTGCCCAACCGGAACTGCTGGTCGTTGTTTAGCGCTGTAGAGCCGGCCGTCCAGATGTAGGTGGCCGCATAACGTGTTTCCGCTCCTACCCAGTCTACTAACGGGAACTTATCGAGCGGGAGCTTATAGTTCAGGGCCACCATCTGGTTAAAGTTTGTAGTACGGCCTCCGCGTCTTAAGTTCTCCCAGATGATCTGGTTCTTGTATTTCAGCGAGTCTATTTCATTGTTGATGCGGTTGTCCGGCTCGTCTACTACAGCGCGGTTATTGGCTGTATAGTCCAGCGACAGGTTTTTGCTGATGTCCCACTTCATGTCGTAAAGGCGGTTGAAGTAGAAGTACTTCTGGAATGTAGGCGCAATACCGCGCGTAGTTGTAAGGCCTGTAGCCGGGTCGCGGCGCTGCAGGAACGTCTCGTTATAGCGGCGATCCAGGTCGGCCCGAACTGCAAAGCTGCTTGGTAGCGGCGTAAAGTTCAGGTCTTTGATCAACCGCAGGTACGGCGACTTCAGCGATTCGCTTTTCTCGAAAGGTGCATAGTTCCTGGCCGATGGGTTGTTATACGTATAAGCAATGCCGCCTGTGTAGGATTTAGTGAAATCCCGGTCAGTTTCGATGTCGGTGAACAGGCGCTCGGCATAGGCATAACTTAGCGAGAAGTTCTCGATATCGTAAGGCCGTATTTTGTCATTCGGGTCGGTACGCTCTTTCCGTACGTTTAGTAAGCTAATGCTTTTGCGTGTTTCGCGTGTCGTTACTTCTTTTTTGTACTCATCACGGGCCTCCTTGGAGTCGAACCTGGAGAGGGATTGTTCCAGCGGCACATCTTTATCCAGCGGGTCGAACTGCGGCTCACTGTTCAGGGTGCCGTACTGCACCGATAGCGGTACTTTCACGCCCAGCTTTTCTGGCAGGAATTTATCGGCCACAATGTTGGCACTCACATCAAACAGAGCTGTGTTTTCGCGCGAGCGTTGTGCAATTTTCTGCTGCAATCCGCCAAAGCCCACTGTGGTGTAAGCACCTGTAGCTGTTACGTTGGCAAAATCGGCTAGTTTGGTGTTCAGGCGCGCGTTGGCTGCCCAACCAGTGCTGTTCTTAAAGTCTGTTACACGCAGTTCATCTACCCACATGCACAGCGAGTGCGGCCTGGCATCAGAACCAGCTACAATCGGGTTGCGCATCCCAATCATTACGCCCTGCACCTCGCTAAAATCGGGGTTACCTACCACGCGTATGATCTTGCCGTTGCCCAGCTGCACTTCGTAAGGTATGGTTTTGTTGTATCCGGCAATCCGATTACGGGCCACCTTGGCATTTACCAGCTCTTCCAGGGCAATATCCACCATGTTCTCCTGTGGCCAGATGTCGTTTGGCGATGTGCTGCCTTGTGGTGTTATCGTGAGCGGTAGTATGTACTCGTAGTAGTTCTGTGTAAAGTCAGTACCTATTCTTACAAAAGCCTGCACGTCGCCGCTGCGGGTATTCGGGTCCTGTGTCTGGGCGTGCACATACATTTTCAGGCGCTTGTAGATGAGCATGTCCAGCGAAATGTTTTTGTACACAGCTTTTGAGAACGAATCCCGCAGGTCTTCCACGCACAGTTGCAGTGATTGCTCGTTCTGGCGTCGGTTGTTCGTAGACGCATAATCACGCAGGCGCTCAATGCCCGGCGGCACTACGTAGGGGATATTGCCCTCCGTTACCTGCCCGTTCTCCTCAATGTTTACTGT
>DATBUF010000028.1:0-2598 GCA_036516435.1 Pontibacter sp. | reverse complement strand
ATACTTCCGAATCACAATTTCATAACCAAGCGCACAAAGGTACGCGGCAAAGCTGCCGATAATGGCGCCGCCAACAATATCACCGGGGAAGTGAACCCCCAGGTAAATACGGCTGTAAGAAACGATAACCGCCCAGGCTACCAGTATAAACTTGAAAATAGCATACCGGTCGGAGAGCACCAGGTTGAAGAATACAGCAAAACCAAAGGCATTGGCCGCATGCGACGACATAAAACCGAACCGCCCGCCGCAGCCCTGCACAATATTGATCACCTCAGACAAAGTAGGGTCGTGGCAGGGGCGAAGGCGTGCAAAGTAGGGCTTAAAAATGCCGGACGTAATGCCATCGGCTAATGCTATAGTTAACACAGCCAGCAGCAGCATAGGGATACTCTGCCGTTTATACTTCCAGATCACGTAACCAATCAGGCCCAGGTAAAAAGGCACCCACACGTACTTATCCGATGCAAAGATCATGATCGGGTCCCAGAAAGTCGACTGCATGCCGTTCAGGTACACAAACAGCTCCTTGTCCAGTTCAATTAGCTTCTCCAGCATTGGTTATACCACGTTTAGCCAGTCAATGTCCTTCTTCAGGTAATCCAGCGTTTGCTGTTCGGGGCTGCCGGGTTCGGGTTTATGGTTGTACACCCACGAGGCATGTTGTGGCAAACTCATCAGGATAGACTCAATTCTGCCGCCCGTAGCCAGGCCAAACTTGGTACCGCGGTCGTACACCAGGTTAAATTCCACGTAACGGCCCCTCCGGATAAGTTGCCATTGCTTCTGCTGCTCGTTAAAAGGCAGGTCGCGGTTCTGGTTGATGATGGATGTATAGAACGGTGCAAAAGCATAGGCCACATCCCGCACAAAGGCAAAACGCTGCTCCATCGTGATTTCGTCGGTGGCCATCAGGCGGTCGAAGAAAATACCGCCTACGCCACGAGTTTCGCTGCGATGAATGTTATAGAAGTATTCGTCGGCCCATTTTTTAAACTCCGCATAATAGCTCGGGTGGTGCTTGTCACAAACAGCTTTCATCTGCTCATGAAACTCCTTTGCCTGTTTCAGGTCGATGTAAATGGGGGTAAGATCGATGCCGCCGCCAAACCAGGCTTTACCGTTACCAGCCTCAAAATAGCGGACATTCATGTGAGTGATGGGCACCATGGGGCTGTGTGGGTGCATCACAACCGATACGCCTGTGGCAAAAAAGTCAGGATCAGGCATTTCCAGCATCTTCAAAAACTGGGGGGAGAGCTGCCCCTGCACCGCTGAGAAGTTCACGCCGCCTTTTTCCAGCACATTTCCATTCTCGATGATGCGCGAAATACCGCCACCACCTTCTGCGTGCTGCCATTCATCTTTCTGAAAAGTGGCACCGCCATCGCAGTTTTCAAGGTCACGTACCAGGTCCAGCTGAAACTGGCGCATAAATGCTTCTACTTCGTCTCTAAACATAGTATTCATCTTATGTGGTCGTAGCACGTAGCTCGTATCAGGTAGCACGACACTTTAACATGCTACCTGATACGTGATTCGCGATACGATTTTGACCCGCTAAATTACTTAAATAAGCCGGTTAAGCCGAGCCAAAGTATAGATTTTAGAAACAGCACCGTTTTTTGTATCTTCGGGCAATACCAACGCCAAAACTATGTCTAAAGATACCTTGGAGGATTTTAAAGTGGATGTAGCCGTCCTGAAGAAAGCCTACCGATTAATGCTTACTGCCAAAACAATGGCAGATACCTACGAAGAGAACAAAGCCATTTGCAGCAAATATGTGCACAGCACCTCGCGCGGGCATGAGGCCATACAACTCGCAGCCGCTTTTCAGTTAAAGCCCTACGACTACGCAGCGCCTTATTACCGAGACGAATCAATTCTGCTGGGCATCGGCATGCAGCCGTATGAGCTGATGCTGCAACTCATGGCCAAGGCTGATGACCCGTTCTCGGGAGGCCGCACCTATTACGGGCACCCCTCCCTGAAACGCGAAGGCTTCCCGACCATACCGCATCAGAGCTCTGCTACCGGCATGCAGGCAATTCCGGCTACAGGTATGGCGCATGGCATAGCGTATTTAGAAGGGCAGGGGCTGCTTAACGGGGAAGAACGCCCTGTGGTACTTTGCTCTTTAGGCGATGGCTCTGTAACCGAAGGAGAAGTGGCCGAAGCCTTCCAGATGGCTGTGCTGAAGGGCCTGCCTATAGTTTACCTGGTGCAGGATAACGACTGGGGAATATCGGCTACAGGCAAGGAAATGCGGGCTATGGATGCCTATGAGTATGCAGCTGGTTTTAAGGGCATGGAGCGCCTGCGCGTAAACGGTGCCGACTTTGCAGAATCGTATGAGGGGATGCGTATTGCTTTTGAATATGCCCGTGAAGTACGGAAACCAATACTGGTACACGCCCGTGTGCCGCTACTGGGGCATCATACGTCGGGGGTGCGTCGCGAATGGTACCGTGGCGAAAACCTGGAGCAGCATGCCGTAAATGATCCGATTCCGAGATTGAAACAAACCCTGCTGAACCTGGACGTAACGCCGGATGAAATAGAAGCCCTGGAGCAGGAGGCGATCAGAACAGTAGC
>DATBUF010000027.1:0-8357 GCA_036516435.1 Pontibacter sp. | reverse complement strand
GATAAACAGGATGATGGCACATAGCGCAAGTATAACTTCCTTCTGTAAAAAGAAGTTGGCGTCGAACTGCTTATCTGTAAGTGAATTAAAAGTAGGAATAAGGATTTGGGCCAACGCAAGTGCCAGAATTACAGCCAGCAGGGTTATCAGAAGAGATTCGCCTATAAACTGACCAATGATCTGAGAACGGTACGCACCAACTACTTTTCGTAATCCTACTTCTTTGGCACGTTTGGCAGAGCGCGCGGTGGCCAGGTTCATGTAGTTGATACTTGCGATCAGTAGCAGAAAAACAGCGACCACCGAGAAAATATAGATGTAGCTAATGTTGCCCGGCGCGGAGATATCTTCTACATATTCGGTATCGAAGTGAATGCTGCGCAACGGCTGCAATACAAAATTCATGGAGGCCTGTAGTTCGTTCTCCTTTAACCAGGGGGTAACATGGGTGGTCGAAAATGTTTTCAGCTTTTCCTGGAAAGGCGCGATCTGGGCTTCATCCTGCAGCAGCACATACGTATACCGGCTCATGTGAAACCAGTGATTGTTATTCGTTAGTACATCCTGTCGTTGCGTGTCGAAGGTGCTGCGGGCCAGAAAAGCATTGGCTTGTATATGGGAGTTGCCTTCGTTTGCAAAAACACCTGTAACCTGGTAAGAGTCTCGGCTAAACTTCAAAACTTCGCCTATAGCCTGTGCTGCGCCTCCAAAATATTTCTGTGCCATCTGTTCGCTTACAACTATAGTTTTGGGTTCGTCTAGAGCTGTAGCAGGGTTACCGGCCAGAAATTTATAATCGAAGATCTCGAAGAAAGCGCTGTCAGCAAATATCAGTTTGTCTTCGTTAAAGCTGCGGCCTTTGTACCAGATCGTTTGTTTATTGGCAGGCAGTAACTGTGTTACATACTCTAGTTCGGGGTAATCTTTTAACAGGAAAGGGGCAAGCGGTGGCGCCGACAACGCAAATTTATTTACCTGCCCTTCATGCTCTATTTCGCCGGCTACCCGCACAATGCGGTCGGCTTTACTGAACTGGCTTTCATAACTCAGCTCATCCTGCACATACAAGAAAATGAGGATACAAGACGCCACGCCAAGTGCCAGCCCGGCTATGTTAATAGCCGAGTACACTTTGTTCGCAGCAGGTTGCGCACAGCAACGGTCAGGTAATTGCGAAACATAATTTCAGGTAGTTTCTATAGTTGCGGTCGGGTACAAAAAAAGGCAGAGGCACTGCAAGAAGCGCCTCTGCAAGGGAAGTTAACTACAACAGCTCAGCAGCATGCTTCCGTACATTCAGGTTCTCTGTCACTATCTGCCCATCAAAGAGGTTTACGATGCGGTGGGCGTACTCTGCATCAGAAGGCGAGTGGGTAACCATTACTACTGTGGTACCGGCTTCGTTTAGTTCGGTTAGCAGTGCCATTACTTCACGGCCATGCACAGAGTCCAGGTTACCGGTTGGTTCGTCGGCCAGTATCAGGCTGGGGCTTGATACTGTGGCACGGGCAATGGCAGCACGTTGCTGCTGGCCGCCTGATAGCTGCTGCGGAAAATGGTTGCGGCGGTGGGCAATTCCCATCCGTTCCATAGCCTCGGTTACGCGTCTTTCAGTTTCCGCTTTGCTTACGCCCAGGTAGGCCAGTGGCAACCCGATATTTTCTTCTACAGTCAGTTCATCTATCAGGTTAAAGCTCTGGAAAACGAAGCCCAGGTTCTGCTTGCGTATTTTGGCCCGCTGGCGCTCACTGGCATTCGTAATATCCTGTCCTAAAAACTTGAAGGTACCGCCGGATGGGCTGTCGAGCAAGCCAAGGATATTCAGGAGTGTAGACTTACCGCAACCCGAAGGGCCCATGATCGCTACGAATTCGCCTTTGGCAATGTGCAGGTCAACACCGGCCAGTGCGGTGGTTTCTACAGTGTCAGTTACATATTTTTTTTGTAGCTGCTTTGTTTCGATAAGTAGTTCCTTGTTCATCGTAGTGTTGTAGCTTTAAATGTTTTTAGTTTTATTTTGTACTAAGGGCAGGTATTCGTTTCTTGTTGTTCGTTATTAGTTGATCGTATTTCCTGTTTCGTTTATTGGATCTTGTAAGCGCGAATAACGAGCAACGAGTAACGATCAACGACTACTTCAGCTCCAGCCGGTCTATGTTGTTATAGTTGTCGTAAGAGGACACGATCACTTTTTCGCCTGGCTGCAGGCCATCTATTACCTCGTAAAAGTTCGGATTCTGGCGACCCAGTTTTATAGTTCGCTTCTCGGCAAAAGTCCCGGTTTTATCTACCACAAATACCCAGTTGCCGCCAGTGCTCTGGTAAAAGCCTCCGCGTGGGAGCAGTACAGCTTTGGCACCATCGTTCAGGTTAAGCTTTAACTGCAGGGTTTGGCCGCGCCTGATGCCTTCCGGGGCACCTTCTGCAAACTCCATGTCCACCTGGAACGTGTTGTTCTGTACTTCCGGGAACACCTTGGCTACCTTTACAGTGTAAGTCTTTCCATTAAAGTCAAAGTTGCCGGTCAGGCCGGGGTAAATCCGGGAAATATAATGCTCGTCTATGTTGGCTTTTACTTTATACCCGTTCAGGTCGTCTACCTGGCCAATGTTTTCACCAGCAGCCTTGCTTTCCCCTACTTCAGCTTTTAATGTAGAGAGCTGGCCGGTAAAAGGCGCCACCACATACAGGTTGTTGAGGGTATTGCGTGCCATGTTAATGTTGGCCTGCATGCGGCGGATCGATTCGTCCAGTTGGCGCAGGCGGTCGTCCATGAGTTTTGCGTCCTGTTTAACGGAGCGGTCTGCCAGTTCTCTGCGGCGTTTCAGGTACAGGTAGCTGTCTTTTGATGCCTCAAACTCCTCCTGCGGAATTACCTTTTCTGCAATCAGCATTTTGTTGCGGGTGTACGTACGCTCGGCAGTGGCCAGGTTGTATTCAATTTCAGCCAATTCGTTCATCTTCCGGATCTGGTCCTGTTTCATCAGGATCTCAGAGTTCTGGCGCTCATTCATCAGGTCGTATAGTTGCGTTTCGCGCGTCATAAAGTCGATCTGCAACGTGGTGTTGGAGAGTTTCAGGATTGTGTCACCTTTCTCTACCATGCGGCCATCATCAATATAGATTTTCTCTACACGGCCACCTTCTGTTATGTCCAGAAAGAACGTCTTCAGCGGGTCTACGGAGCCATCCACTGCAATAAACTCCTGGAATATGCCCTCCTGCACGGTACCCATTGTTACGCGTTGTGCCTCCACGTTTAATTTAGAGGTGCGTTCGGCAAAAAGCAGGTTGTAAATAACTACTACCAATACCAGTGCGCCGCCGGCAATAAGGGCTATTTTCTTAGGGGTATACTTTTTTTTCTCAATAACGCGGTCCATAGTCGGTGCTTTTGGGGAGTCTTGTTTTCCGATAGTCAATATATGTGCCATTCTGGGTATGTTGCTGATTTACAGCATGTTGTAATGAATGCTGTATCTGGAAAGCTGTATATACTGTTCAGAAACGTACACCCACTGTCTGCAACCGGACACTGCACGTAAACACTAGATGGGGAACAAGCAAAATGCAGAAGTTCAGCCGGCAGAAAGCATAGCCGGTGATTTGGCTAATTGCATGAAAAAAACTTACATTAGTACATTCAACAGTAAAACTATACCTGCACATGAGTAAAACCGCCTGCCACATACTGATAGTAGATGATGAAGAAGATATACTTACAGCAGGCAGGTTGCTCCTGAAACAGCACTTTACATCGGTAAAAACCACCGCAGACCCTTACCGGATACCAACTATCCTTACCCAGGAGCCCATAGATGTGGTGCTGTTAGACATGAACTATAGCGCCGGGGCCACCAGCAGCAAAGAGGGCTTACACTGGTTGAAACAAATAAAACAGCTGGCACCGCACGTAGCTGTTATACTCATGACCGCCTACGGCGATATAGAACTGGCTGTGCGTGCCCTGAAAGAGGGAGCTACTGACTTTGTACTGAAGCCCTGGACAAATGAGAAACTGGTGGCTATCCTGAAATCGGCCTCCCGGCAGCAGCAGCAGCAGCAGGCGCAACCCGTTACAGGAGAGAATATCACCTTCCACTATGGCGGGTTTATTGGTGTATCGCCTGCCATGCAGCGGGTGTACCATACTATAGATAAGGTAGGAGCCACGGATGCCAATGTGCTGATACTCGGCGAAAACGGAACAGGCAAGGAAGTGGCGGCAAGAGCGTTGCACCAGAAATCTGACAGGGTAAACCATGCCTTTGAAAAAGTGGATCTGGGCGCTGTGAGCGAAACACTCTTCGAGAGTGAGTTGTTCGGGCATGCCCGGGGCGCCTTTACCGATGCCAAAGAAGACCGTGCCGGGCGTTTTGAGTCGGCTTCAGGTGGTACGCTGTTCCTGGATGAGATCGGCAATCTTTCCCTTGGCTTACAAGCAAAACTGCTGACGGCATTGCAGAACCGGCAGGTTATCAGGCTGGGCACCAACAAGCCGCGCCCCATCGATATTCGCCTGATCTGTGCCACCAACATGCCGCTTTACGAGATGGTACGACAGGGTACGTTCCGCCAGGATTTACTTTACCGCATCAACACAGTAGAAATCAAGCTGCCCCCGTTGCGCGAACGCAAGGAAGACATCAGGCTGCTGGCAGAGCACTTTCTGCAGGTCTATAGTCAGAAGTATAACCGTGCCGGGCTGGGCATGGGCCAGCAAACACTGCGCAACCTGGCGGAATACCACTGGCCGGGAAACATCCGCGAACTGGACCATGCCATAGAGCGTGCCGTTATACTTTGCGATGGCAACGAGCTGCGTGCCGATGATTTTTACTTTACAGCCAGAACGGAAGCTGAAGGAGCAATACCGGCAGCTGCGCTTCCTGCCACCGAAGGTGATTATACTTTAGAGGCGCTCGAGAAAATGATGGTGCAGAAAGTGCTTGTAAAACACGCCGGTAACATTACGCACGCCGCCAAAGAACTGGGCATAACCCGTACCGCACTCTACCGCCGGATCGAGAAACATGGGCTTTAGTTATTTCAGAGTAAGGCTGCTGCTGCAGGTTTTTCTGCTCATGTGCAGTATGCTGGTGCTGGTAATTGTGCTTTACCGTACTAACTGGTATGTAACCGCTTTCTGTATTGGCATAACACTGCTGCTGCAACTATACGGATTGGTGCATTTTGTAGAGCGTACTAACCGCGACCTGGGTAATTTTCTGGAAGCAATCCGGCATTCCGATTTTACGCAGCGTTTCCCGGCAAAGAGGGGGAACCCTGCCTATTCGCAGCTTTACCAGTCCTTCAACGAGATCTCCGCTGCTTTTCAGGAGATAAAAACAGAAAAACAGGCGCACTATTTATACCTGCAGGCTATAGTGGAGCATATCGGTACAGGTATTCTGTCGTTTGATGCGGCAGGTAATGTGCTGCTGATGAACCATGTGGCCAAGGAGTTGCTGCATTGCCCTTACCTTACCAACATCCGGGCGCTGGAGCGTACCAGTCCGCAACTGCTGGAGGCACTGCAGGGCATTGGCAATAATGAAAAAACATTGGTCACGTTGCAGCACAACCACGACCAGCTGCTGCTTTCAGTGCATGCCACTGTGCTGGTATCGCAGGGGAAGAGCATCACTATTGTAACCCTGCACAATATACAAGCCGAGCTGGAGGAGCAGGAGGTGCAGACCTGGCAGAAAATGATACGCGTGCTGACACATGAGATCATGAATTCTGTGACGCCGGTTATTTCGCTTACCTCTACTGTTACAGGCATTCTGGAGGATGAAATAATAGCCCGGAAGGTGGGGGAACCCATCAGCGAAGAGGCTTTGGAGGACATACAGGACGGACTGAGAACAATAGAGCGCCGCACTACCGGCATGCTACACTTTGTAAGGAACTACCGCCGCCTGATGCGCCTGCCACTGCCCGAACTGCAGGCTGTAAGCTTAAACGAGCTGCTGCGTGAAGTGCATACGCTGCTAAAACCTGATTTCGAGAAAGAGCAGGTAGCCCTGGCCGTATACGTTTCTACCCCGGACATTACGCTGCAAGCCGACCCGGAACAGCTGGAACAGGTGCTTATTAACCTGCTGAAGAATGCCATGGAGGCCTGCCGCCAAAGTACAACTCCTCGCGTAGAAGTTTTAGCCTATGGCGATGAGCACCACAAGTATAAGGCACGCATAGAGGTTCGGGACAATGGATCGGGTATCCCCGACGAAGTGCTGGACCGGCTGTTCATTCCGTTTTACACTACCAAAAAGCAAGGCTCCGGCATCGGGTTGAGCCTATCCCGCCAGATCATGCGCCAGCACGGCGGCAGCATCCGGGTAAAAAGCGAGCCCGGTGGCCCTACAGTTTTTACCCTGCAACTATAGTTTGCCGGCTATAAAACAAGGCAGGTTTAAACTATAGTTTCCGCTCAAACCACATGAACTATAGTTGCTTATAGTTTACTTATCCTTTATTTAAAAACGCTTTTACTTTCATGCTTATCCTGAAATAAAAGGTATCTTCAGGTTGAGCCTTTGCAAATCCCGAAACATAAGCCCATGATGATGCAGGTACAGGATCTGAGAATAGAAGAAGATGTTCTTCCCTTTTTCAATTTCACCAACAATGTGCACGCGGAGAATGCCCTGCTACACATGCTGCGTACCGCCCCCGAAACAGAAGCTGCGGTAGAGGAAAGAATCTGTATCATAAAAGGAATACGCAGCAACTGGGCTGTTCTGGAACAGTTTACCTACCGCAGATTGGACCTGATGGAGGTACATGCTTTCCTGGAAAATATAGCAGGTACAGGGCTGGCCTACCGGCAGGGCAAACTAAGAGCGTGGCTGCGCCTGAAGGTGTTTGAAGCGGAGCGAACCCAACTGGAGGCAAAGCTGGTGCAACTCATATTGTTGCTGCATGGCCTGCAACGGCAATACTTCACCCGCCTGAGTACTACCACCTTTCCGGATAGTTTTAAACTGCAGCTGCTGGAGGCTGTTGCCTTCCTGCGGAGCCTTAACCTGGAAACGTATGCCGGTCTGGTGCACGAGCGCCGTTTCCGCACCAGGGATATAGTTGCTTTTGCAGAGCTTCTGGCAACTATAGCACCGCAGCAGGTAAAGGATTTCTGGCAATTCTTTTTCAGGTTTGAAGCATACTGGTCTGTGGCCAGAGCTATAGAGGTGCATGGTTTTGAGTTTGCCACGTTCAGCAACGGCAGCTTCCGGATAGCGGATTTCTATCACCCGGTTGTAAAGCAGCCCGTTAAGAACACGATAGATTTGGATACCACCAGGAATGTGGTACTTCTTACCGGCCCCAACATGTCAGGTAAATCTACGCTGTTAAAGGCCATCAGCCTGTGTGTGTATCTTTCCAGGGTCGGTTTTCCGGTGCCGGCTGCGGCATGTACCGTGCCGTTCTTCCAGACAGTTTCCGTAGCCATCAACCTGAACGACAACCTTCGTGACGGTTACAGCCATTTTATGACCGAGATACAAAACCTGAAGATGGTGCTGCATGCCACCCGCAACGGACACAAGTGTTTTGCGGTGTTCGATGAGCTTTTCAGGGGAACGAATGTGGATGACGCGCTGGATATTACGACCCAAACTATAAACGGGCTGGCTACATTCAAGAACTCCTACTTTTTTGTATCCACACACCTGCTGGAACTGGAAGAGCAGCTTGAAACAGAACGCAGCCAGCGCATAAAGAAGTACTTTATAGCTTGTAATCTGCAGAAAGGAGTGCCAACTTTTACCTATAAACTGCAGGAGGGCTGGTCGCAACTCAGGATCGGGAGAATACTTTTTGAGCAGGAAGGCCTGTCCCGCTTACTGGAAGTGCAGCACTCCGTTTAAGACAGGCGGGTGCTCATATTTTCTGTTTGCACCTCCTATCGTCATAACTTAACTTACGTACTGCCTGATTACCTGTGCGAGCTGGTTGCCCGGCAATGCTCCGGACTGGCGCCACACCTGTTGCCCTTTATGGAAGAGGATGAAAGTAGGTACCCCCTGTACCCGATATTGTGAGGCAGCCGCCTGGTTATTATCCACGTTCACTTTTACCACCTTCAGCTTACCAGAGAACTCAGAAGCTACCTGTTGTATGACCGGGTTCATGGCCTTGCAGGGGCCGCACCAGTCTGCATAAAAGTCTACTAAAACCGGCATGCCCGGGCTACTGATCAGGTCGTTGAAAGATTTCTTGGCCATAGTGTTTGCTCCTTTACTATCACTGTATACTTACGCACCGGTTACTGAAAGGTATAGGCTGCAAAGATAGCCTATAGGTACCATTTTGTTGAGGCTATAGTTAATTGACGCAATGTAGGTTGT